>JACNLR010000095.1 GCA_014381385.1 Planctomycetota bacterium
GGGTGGAACTAAATTCCAAGTATTTACAACGCAGTATTATGGTTTAACCATGATTATTTCTGAGGTGAAACCTGTATCATCCGTTGACATATTCCAAGACATCGGCCCTAGAAAGAGGGACATACTCTTTACAATGGCATCCTGTATTGCGTTTGCACCTTCAGCATCAGCTCGCATTTCTTCCGCCATTTCTGGATCAAATTCTTCCATTCGCGCAAACATTGCATCGTTCAGATCTTTTGCCATTTCAGTTTGGATCATAAGACTTGTTAATGGATCCCCATAGCCCCAGCCAGAAACATCACCGTTATATCTTATCGTGGCAGTCCTATGTCTACCGTGGTTACTTTTATTCTCTTTGGGGTTTGCAATGCTTCGCAAAGCATTTTCGACACTGTTTGAATTGCCAAAAAATGCATATCCACCGCCAACAGCAATAGAGAAGGATAGATTTATCGGCATTGGGATCATCATGCTTGAACCAAGTTCCACTGTGAAAATTTGATTACCAAGAAAATCCCTCGGGGTAGCGCCCATTGTAGGGAGCATCATTCCTAAAGCGTTGCTAAGTTGTTCCTCTTGCACACATTCAACTGCAATCAAGTGACCATAGTTGTCGTAGGAATAAGGCAGACTCCCGCTTGAGATGACGTGGGTTTCCGTACCTAATGTGCTAGTAAACATCGTTATACCAGCTTGCAATTGATCGATAAGTTGAGGATTCATCTGCATAGAAAGCAAAGGGTTTGCAGTAGTAATTTCTTGTACTAAAGGAGCAATCTCGTCGTACTTAACTTGGGTTTGAGTGTAGGAAATTGTATCCTCGCCTACAAATGCGGGAATATCTACCTTTGGAGAATTCGAACCGATAAGAGACATGAAACCGTTACGGCCTTCGCCCATTAGAATCGCATATTTGCCAGATAAAATCGTATCCTCTGATGGAGATAGAGAAACTGCTTGTGCAAAACCATCAATATCACCTATTATTGATTTGAGCATAGGTAGAATCATCATACCCATACCCGAAGTGTCCATTTGCACGAATGTGTCGGCTAGATTTGTTAACAAAACAGCACCGTGTAAATCTCCATCCGTACCACAGCGATTCATAAGCTCAATATATTGTTCGTTTTCCTCTAGCGTATCTTCAAGTTCTTCACCGTCAATGAGAGAGAAAAGCGATGCAAATGCATCTGGCTCAGTTCCCAGTGCCATGTACCCATCTGCGTATGTGAAATATAACTGAGACATACTGCTTAGATCGATTGGGATAGGCATTTGCGAAACGATTGGTCCTAAATCATTTGGAATCATCCAAACATCTCTGCCGCTAATATCTACTTGCTCAAGTGCTAGCTCCATTGCACTGGCTTGCTCGCTGCACATTTTGCTTAAGGCCTGGCCAATATTCGAGTCGCCTACTTCAAGCAGGAGCAATGCGCCAAGTCCGACACTGCCAACTTCAAAATCAACAACAGGATACACACCCATACCAGCGTGCCCAGTTGGAATACTGATTTCGCCTTCATCGCCAATAACGCCTTCAAACTGCGTGCAAAATTGCGTTATCTGACAAGACTCTTGATCACCTTTCATTGCTTGAACGGTCTCACAAACAGCATCACATACGCCTAAGTTTTTAAAGTGCTCTGCGAGCTGCGAGACATCGCCAACTGACATTACTGCAATTGTATTGTCGGGTAAAACTTGTTCGATTCGAAGATCTGTAGTAATAAGGGAAGTAGCAAGAATTGTTGAAGTAATAAACATAGATGTGTCCTTTCAAACATGTTTTCATAATACGTTTGGTTTTTTATTCTACTTGGAATCAGCTGTGCCATCTTTTAAACTTGGCGAAATGCCATTTTTTGACCTTTGGGGCGGTGCATGATACAAATGGCCTGCATTTGGGTTCTTTTCGTCGTAGGCGAAAGCCTCTCGATTTCGAATGAAATCCTTGACGTAGCGAGTGGGAATTGCAAAATTCAATGACTCTGCTGCGGTAATTCCCATGTTTGTAATGCCGACTACTTCGCCACGGGAATTAAAAAGAGGACCTCCCGAATTGCCTGGATTAATCGCAGCATCTGTTTGGATATACGTCAACCCATCAAAACTTCTTTGCTTCGTCGAAATAACACCCTGACTCATCGATCTCTCTAGACCAAGCGGATTGCCAATAGCGAATACTATTTCACCAACTTCGATAGTTTCTGCTTTCTCTAAAACCGAAAAGTCAAATGGTTTGTCATCTGGATGAGCAAGGAGCAGTAGCGCAAGATCTAGGTGGTTGTTCACTGCAATAATTTCGATATCTTCTATCGTTGTTCGTTGCAGTGTTCCATCGGATTGTGGCAACCAAACGGTTGCTCGTAAATCAGTTTCGCCTTGAATTACATGGGCGTTTGTAATTGCAAAACCCTCTTCATTTAACAACACGCCCGAACCAAGACCGCCCGGAGTTGAAACCTTTATTACAGAAGGACCAACACGCTTTGCTTGGACATGAGGGCTTAATTCTGGCAAACCATTCGCTGTTCTAAACATATTATTCGTATCAAAAGCGGTTTTAGTAACAATTTTCTCGTCAATAGAAACATCCTCGATTTCAGCCATGCTGATTTGAATGACCTTTGGGCCGATATCTATCCAAAGCGTATTGTCCGTTCGTTTGATGACATCGCCATGCACTTCACTTCCGCCAAGTAGATGTACCACATCCCCGAATAGAATCGGCGTTAAAAAAAACGTAACACAAATCAAAGAGGGGAATAAAAATTTCAGTTTTAGCATTTGTATCTCCAAGTACACTATATCAAACCACGTTGCTTGATAGCATATAGAAGAATTATATTTCAAGGACTTTGCTATGCTCATATCTTCAACATTACTTGTATCACTTTGTTTCCCTATGGCCTCTGATCCGGACCTTGGTGATTATTTTGGCTTTGATGCAATTGAAATTATCAAAATCGGCGATGACGCAGGACCGATGTATACAGGCGATGTAAATGGGGATGGCTTACTCGATATTCTTGTTATAAATAACAGGAAGAGCCGCATCGAACTCTTGTTGCAAAAACCTGGAGCAAGTCCAGAAGACGAAGTACTTGTTACAAGAGCAAACGAAATTCCAGACCATTGGAGATTTGATAAAAAACGAATAATGGTTGCTCATAATGTTTCCGCATTAGCATTACATGATTTTAATACTGATGGTCGAACGGATATTGTCTACGCTGGCAATCCATCTAATCTTGTCTTTCTAGAGCAACTCGCTGATGGGGAATTCAAAAAAACAAGGACACATCGAATCAGAGATCTTGGTGCAAATAGAAGTGCATTTTCAATCGCAAACATCCTTGGCGATGACGCGCCTGAGTTAATCACACTAGTAAAGGGGGCGATTCAATCGTACCCATTAGTAGATGATGCAATTGGTTCGCCAACTATCTTCGCAACCAACGAGAGGGTCATGGCCTTTGAACTTGCTGATTACGATGGAAACGACCTCACAGATATTGTAGGAATTATTCCAAGCAGTAAAGAACCAGTTCGACTTTGGCTTGCCAAGAAAAATAATGCGGATCTAGCAATGGGCCCACAGTTACGATTTGAGATGCCTCCATTACGAGAATTCGCTTCAGTGCAACTTAATGGTTATCCTAAAACAAAAATGGCAGTCATCGAGCGTGCTTCTCGTAGGATTGTGCTGTATGAGATTGATAGGGAATCTATCGATGCAACTGGTGATCGCGATGCGTCTATTGAAATATACCCATTCTTAGGTGAAGGTGACCATGAGCAATTACTTGCAGATGTAAACAGCGATGGTCTGCTAGATGTGGTGGCGACGAATGCCTCCGACAATACTATTGTTGTCTACGCTCAAACGAAAGGCGAAGGCCTCTCGCCTGGCAAAGCATCTCCGACTCTTTCAGGAGTAGATTCTATTGCAGCAGGTGATCTCAACGGTAATGGTCAATTTGACCTTTTTGTCCTTAGCGAAGACGAGGGCGTAGTTGGGCGTTCCCCTTTGAATGGCTTGGAACTCAGTTTTCCAAAACCAGTGCCCTTCTCAGCTGGCAACACCCCTATTTCCCTTTCAACCATTAAACTAGAAAATGAATCTAAAATCGCCATCATCTCAAAGCAAAAGCGTTTATATGCGATTGATATTGTCGACAAAGAAGGAATCTACGAAACCCTTGACCTTGGTTCACTAAGCCGCGGACCGGATGAAATAATTGGTTTCGATGCTGACCAAGACGGCAAAACAGATTTGCTCTTGCTAACACGTGACAAGCCAATGAAAATGCTCCATGCGACCGAGGATGGATTCATTGTGCTGAACGACGATGAAATGGGTCAATATGGTCTCGTGCGAGAAGCTAACGGTCAAAATACTGCAATCATTGATATTGACAACGATGGCTTAGCAGAACTTTTGATAGCAGATGATAATTACGTTCGGGCTGTACGGTATGAAACAGCCCCACCCAAAGGTGTCAGCCCAGGATGGCAAGTAGTAAAACAAGTAAATGTTGAAGATGGAAGTTCAGAACTAGTCTCAATCACTCTAAGCAACAACGAATTGCTTGTTGCTGATAAAGAAAACGAACGGATTATCGTCATTGCGCAAGACGACAAAGGACAATGGAATGAATCAGACAGTCTGTTTGTGCGTGGGTATACCCTAGGGCAAATTTATGCTGGAGATTTTACAGGCGATGACGTCAATGACATTCTTGCAGTTGGCAATTCTGGGTTTGCAATAATACAACTCGCAGGAGAAAGGATTGCGCTTGATGAGACGCAGTCGTGGAGAACGGACAACGATCGAAGGGTGCAACACGAACTCGCAATTGGTGATGTCAACAGCGATGGCTACAGCGATATGGTTGCCCTAGACGCTGGCGAACAGATGCTGGAACTCTTCACGTTTACAGAAAGTGGCAAAATGCTCTATGCAACAGGTTTTAAAATTTTTGAAACTCGTATATTTTCAGGGGGGGAGTCAAGAGAATGGGAACCTAGCCAAGTCATAATTTGCGACTTGACAAACGATGGCAAGAACGATGTCGTATTGTTATCGCATGACAGAGTGCTTTTGTACAGGCAATAAAATCACACAATTCGAGTTAACAAGGCAGATGCGGGTACTGTTACCGTTGCGAAATTGAAACGTACGTTTGTTCGTGTGGACCAACGTAATCGCAACGAGGTCGAATTAACCTGTTTTCGCGTAAATATTCCAAGCAATGTGCAGTCCAACCGGACACTCTGCTCATAGCAAAGAGCGGCGTAAACAAGTCTAAATCAATTCCAAGTGAAAAGTACGTTGTAGCAGAGTAGAAATCAACATTTGGATAAATGCCTTTTGCTCCTACTTCCCTGTCCATCACTTCTTCAATGCGTTGGCTCTTTGCAAACAATTCATTATTACCCGTATCTTGCGCAATACCTTCAGCGAAAGTCTTTAAATACGTTGCTCGAGGATCATACGCTTTGTAGACGCGGTGACCGAAACCCATTATTCGTTCCTTGTTTGCGAATTTTTGTAATACGTAGGGTTCCACTTCATCAATCGTGGATATCTCGTCTAGCATCAACATAACGCCCTGATTAGCACCTCCGTGGAGTGGACCCTTGAGCGTACCGATAGCAGTTGTGACGGCAGAATACATATCGCTTAATGTTGAAATTGTGACAAGGGATGCAAAAGTAGAAGCATTAAAACCATGGTCGGCGTGGAGGATTAAACAAATATCCATTGCTCTTGCCATTCGCTCAGTTGGTTTTTCGCCGGTGAGCATGTACAGAAAACTTTCAGCAAGAGGCGCATCAAGATCTGGGCGTACTAAATCCAACCCTTTTCTGTGACGGTCAAACCCAGCGATGAGTGCTGGCATCTTTGCAAGCATAAACAAGGACTTACGAGCGTTCGCCTCTTCTGATGGATCGTCTGCTGCTGGGTCTTCTAGTGAGAGCGCAGATGTGAGTGTTCGCAGTGCATGCATTGGACTTGCATCACGGGGCAGAGAAACAATCATGTCCCACATTGCTTCTGATAGGTCATAGTTGCTGCGGATTTTTGCGGTGAAATCAGCTAACTCACTACGGCTAGGTAGGTGGCAATACCAAAGTAGGTATGTTGTTTCTTCAAAAGTACTTTGTCGTGCAAGATCATCTATATCGTATCCGACATACTCAAGAATCCCCTTTTCTCCATCGATAAAGGAGAGCGAGGAACGAGCCACAATAGTATTAACCAGACCGATATCAATATGCATTTCTTGCATTTCAGTGCTCATATGAGCCTCCTAAGGAAGTACGTAACGAATATGCGGATACCCAGCAAACCGCAAATGAATAGTTATTTTAGCAGATTACGATGGAATTCCAAGCATACAATGCGAAAATGCTGATTCCAATTGGAACTGATGTAGAAAACAAACGCTATCCATTTGTGACCTATGCCCTCATAGGGCTAAATCTCCTTGTTTTTGCGTCCCAATGGGCATTTCATCGTTCTGGAGGGTTTGAAGCCCGAAGTGATGTTGCGCATATGTTTGCGCAAGCAATTGAAAATGGTGCACTTTCAAGTCAAAATTTTCATTTCTATTCTCTATTTACGTACCAATTTTTGCACGCTGGCTGGATGCATATTCTTGGCAATATGTTGTTTTTGCTCCCGTTTGGGAAAGCCGTTGAAGACCGACTTGGCCATGTTGGCTTTGCACTTTTCTATCTAGGGTGTGGAGCATTCGCAGGCGGAATGCACGCCATTACCTCTTCTGCTCCAGTGATTGGAGCGAGTGGGTCGGTCTGCGCGGTTACCGCTGCGTTCATAGTGCTTGCTCCGAAGACTTCGATAAAAGTATTGCTCATATTTTTTATCATCGGCGTGTACCAAATCCCAAGTTTGTTACTCGTAGCATTTTTCGTGCTCTTTGATCTGTTTAGTTTACTTGCTAGTGCCGCAGGTTCGAATACAGATCCTACGGCTTGGGTTGCGCACTTGAGTGGATATCTCAGTGGTTTTATTGTTACATTCCTTTTGCTCAAAGCAAGTTTTATTGCTTCTAGACAGTTCGATCTCACAGAGATGCTCAAGCAAGCAAACCGAAGGCGGTCGTACAAGCGCATCGTTGAAGGCTCAAATAAAAATGTAGTTGCCAGCACCACGCAAGATGATCCTGTTCTCTTGGTTCGCGCTCAGATTTCTGAAGAAGTCGCTGCTGGAAAACAGATACAAGCAGCAGATACATACTTCCGCGAGCGAGAGAAGTATCCTAAGTTACGTATTTCAAGTCAAATACATGCTGCGTTAGCCAATGCTCTTCTGCAAGAAGGCAAAATCAAAGAAGGCGTCTTATTGTACGAAGAGTACCTTACAAATTTTACGAAGGCCCAAGACTGTCCCGAAGTCGCACTCCTGCTTGCTGCAAAATATACGAGAGTATTACACAATGAGCAGAGGGCATTAGCATTGCTACAGAAATATTCCTCCTTGTTTTCCAAAAAGCACAAAGCACTTGCTGCTACACTTTTAAACGAACTTAAACATGAACATGACACAGTTTCTTAACAACCAGCATGGCGTTGGAATAAAAGTCTGCGGCCTTCGCACAGAAGACGACGTAGATATTGCAACTGGAGCAGGCGCAAACGCAATTGGCTTTATGTTTGTCGAGAGTTCGCCTCGCCATATAAGCATTGAGGTAGCGAACCGCTTAGTACTGCAACTGCCAGAAGACGTGCTTGCTGTCGCTGTTTTACAAAATTATGGTTCTCTATCTGATTTTGAAAATTGGAGTGGCTGGCTCCAACTTTGCGGCGAGGAAGACGAATCAGAAATAGCTAGCGCCCCACGACCTGTCATAAAAGCATTTAAGTGGGACTTGGAAGAACTATTTAGGTGGGATGCTTGCCAAAACGTCAAAGCACTCCTTGTTGATGGTTCAACTGGGGGTTTGGGTGAACAATTTGACGTGACGAAATTAGCACAACTTATCCCTTCTTTAGCAAAGCCAGTCATCATCGCTGGCGGCCTCACGAGTTCAAATGTGGCAAGCATAATAAAACAAGCGAATCCCGCAGCAGTTGATGTTTCAAGTGGCATCGAATCCAGCATTGGAACGAAAGATCACCAAAAAATGTGTGATTTCATAAACGCAGTTCGAAGCGAGTAACAACAATCAAGTTTTACACTTCTTCTTTTTTCTTTTCGATTAAACGGATGCCCTCGACCGTCAGATTTTTATCTATTGCTTTAGTCATATCCCAAAGCGTAAGTGCTGCAATACTCACAGCAGTCAACGCTTCCATCTCTATTCCAGTTCTACCATGAACGATTGTTGTTGCAGTAATCCGTAAACGACTTTTATTCACCCGTTCAAAAACAACGGTTGCGTATTCCAATGGGAGCGTGTGACAAAGCGGGATGAGGGCATCACACATTTTCGCAGCCTGTATTCCAGCAATTCTAGCTACAGCAAGCCCTTCTCCTTTTGGCAATGTGCCCTCCATGAGCGCAACGAGGGTTGCTCCTCTTTCGACACA
>JACNLR010000040.1 GCA_014381385.1 Planctomycetota bacterium
TGAACATGATAGAAGTCGGCGAGGAAACAGGCGACCTTGACGTTATGCTGATGAAGATTGCAGACAACTACGACGAAGAAGTTGACGTTGCAGTAACGGCGCTTTTGAGTTTGCTTGAACCTGCGCTTGTTGTCGTTCTTGGCGGCATTGTTGGCACGATTGTGCTTGCTCTGTTCTTGCCACTCGTGAAGATGATTGAATCGGTTTCTGACGCTGGATAACTTTTGATGATTCGAACTTCTACAACGCAGTTAGGTTTTACGATTCTTGAGTTACTCGTCACGATAACATTGATTGTTATTCTCGTAAGTGCAATGGTGATTGGCATGAACTCTGCAAGAACGGCTGCGCAAATTGCCGAGACTTCTTCACGCTTGATGGCTATGAAGCAAGCGACGGTGTGGTTTAAAGAAGAGATTGGGTACTTGCCACCTGTACTTGATGATCAACGGAATTTGAAATCGGTAGATGCAATCGGTCAACCACTTAGGTATCCGGTATTGCCTGTTCCTGATGATCAAGAACAGTACAGATCTGAAGTGCAGGAGTGGTACTCGATTACATCTCCGGCTGATTACCTTCTTGGATACGGAGATGTTGAAGCGGATGGGTTTGGTCGGTTGCCCCAAGCGCATGCGTATTACAGCTATACCACCGACCAAATGCCTCGCCTTGGCATTACGCACCCCGGAGTTGATGGCGTTTGGCGAGGAACAGATATTCATATAGCAACTGGCGTGACTGGATATGGGCTTTTTACGGATCGAAAACCAAGAGGAGATCTCCCTATTGATCCGCTATTGTCAGAATTTCCTGTTACAAGTAAAGTGTATGGCCCGTACCTTGATGTGAACAACGATCAGATGCTAGGGCGACTCGTCGTTGATTCGTCGACTGGGGAAACAACTGTTGACCCTGTGACGGGAAAAGTAAAAGTATATTATCCGGGTGAACCAGACTACGATGTGAGCCAGCCGATGGTTATTGTGGATTCGTGGGGAACGCCGATTCGCTATTACCGGCCGGTGTATCCGAATTTTGAAATTATTATTGGTGAAGATCCAAATCTCCAAAACGGCATTGCAAAGAGATACCCTCCAAGCAATGACTACGGTAGTCCAACTTTAAGTGACTACCTTGTTTTACGACCATTTGATTTTCCGCCTGATAAAGTCGTAGACGGGTTTCTTTCAGATTTTCGGGACGGAAACACGTCGACTGGCGACACTTCTACATCGATTGCGTTGCAAACGGGTCAATTCGCTTATTTTTCATCGGGACCCGATCAAAAATTGAACCAAAGAATTCGAGCTGACGTAACAGGTCTTGCAGGAAATGTGGGCGATGATGCAACGGATGAATCCAACAAAGACAACATGGTTGAGGTTGGACCATGACACGTAATGTACTGCACAAACCAATGCGTAGAATTGGCTTTACACTTCTTGAAATTATGGTTGCAATTGGCATTATTGCATTGCTTGCAGGCATTACCATCGGGCTCTCTAATAGCATCATGCGCAAAGCGGAGCAGGAACAAACGCACGACACGCTTCGCCTTTTGAAAATAGCGCTTAAAGAGTGGGAGATATCCGTCTCTAACCCACTTACATTTCAAGATTTTTCATTTATTGGGAATTGTCCAGAATGTTATTTTGATGTGAACAACGATGGTGTACTAGGAAGTCCGGTCTTTGGACTTGCAGGTGTAAGTAACGATGATATGCAAGTAGCGATGGTTAATAGGTCGACGCAAGTCATTGCAACATTGCGGCAAGTTCAATCGGCGGATAACATTTTGCTCGAAATTACAGCGGATAATTTTGAAAACGGTATACCACTTGATGCGTGGGGTACGCCAATTGGCATTATTTTCCCGGGACGATATTTTGCAGAGGCAGGTGGACTTTTGTTTTTTGCTGAAGATGAAAGTGGTGACCTTACAATTCGTGATCAAGCGGAGGATGGGCTAGGGTCTTGTATAAACAAGCGTCCAGTTTTTGTCTCAGCGGGACCAGATCGAATATGGGGCTATCGTTTTCAAGCAGCGGGAGGCCCCGGTTCCGATGACAACGCGAAGGAGATGTGGAATGCTTCCCTTGATAATCTGTATTCGTACACACCGTTCGTTGTGGAGGAAGCGCAATGAAGAGCAACCTTATCCATTCAAGAAAATTTGGCTTTACGCTCGTTGAACTTATCGTTGTCATTGCAGTCATGACAATTCTTGCAAGCATTTCAGGTATAGCGTTCCGCCGGATTGCCGCAGACCTTCGGATGTCATCCGCAGAAAGCACGCTCACTGCGTCACTTGATAACGCGCGATCCATTGCGATTCAGAAAAACAGATACGTCATGGCAGTCTTTATCCCAAGGCTAACAGCAGATAAAACAGAACAGGTTACAGATATCATTCTTGCGCAATGGAATGGCGATTCCATGAACGCAGATTTTCCTACAGGAAGCGGGTCAAGAATTTGGACGGTTGATCGGTTTGTACCTGTGCAAGGAGTCGAAGTACGTTCGATTGAAGGCGGCGTTAGTGTTGCAGCGCCGAGTTATCATAACGGAGACGATGATTTATGGCTCACTCCAACATACTTGCCAGATGTTGCGCTCCAAGAAGTGGAAGATTATAGAGGCCGAGTCTCTGCAGTAATGTACAGCCCAGAGGGCAGAGTTGTCGTGCGAAATGCAAAATCTTCCGCTGACCGTTCGTGGGTCGATTTTAATCTTGATGGCGAACAAACATACGACCCAGACCCAGACCGCAACCCAAGCACGGACGACGCATACGTTGTTGGATGGTTAACGCAAACGCCAGACCCGGAAACTGAACTGTACAACGGATGGGCATCGTACCTCTGGGGCACCTATCTTAATGGTCCGGGCGGCGAGCCAATGGTGATGACAGTGCCGTTTGTCGCAGTCTACGATGAAAAAGAGTTTAGAACACTCTACCCACCGCAGGATTGGGGTGATTGGTCTGGCCGCATTGACCTGTACACAAAATACATAAATGAAACAGCGAAAAGGATCCAGTTCAATCGATATAGCGGGGTAACGCTACGATGATAAACTTGCGGATACAGCGTGGCTTTTCACTTATCGAGTTACTGCTCGCCATTATGATTTTGGCAATTGGTATTATTAGTATTGCCGCGCTTTTTCCTGCAGGCATTTCACAGCAGCAAAAAGCGGCGGATGACATCATTGGTAATGTCGTTGCCCAAAATGCGCTTGCGATAATCCGATCTCGCATTTCACAAGATGATTTTGGAAATGCTTCGGAGTTTGATAACCGATGGTCATCTTGGCTCTGCAATCCGGGTCCTACGCAGTCTGAAATAAATCCTTGGCCAACAGTGTGCGGAGATTGGATGTGGCGCAGGCCTGCAATTGTTCCGCAAGATTTTGGTACAGGACAAGGCGCCCAGTATGAATTGTTGCAAGGTGCGATTGATATCTTTGGCACGCAGTACACGGGCGTTGTTCCGGGGATGAGCCCACCTCTTGCTGAGTTTTGGAATCAATATGATTATTCACATTACGATCCAATTATTCCAAACCCTGGAATTCCATACAACCTTGCGAAGTACCCTCCACTAGATACGGACGATCCGCCAGATGGCGTAAACGATGACCCGAACATACCGCGGATTTTGATTTTTGCTGGTGAACGTCAGTACCCCATGTGGAGTGGCACCGACCCAGAAGAGCGACCCAAAGCGCAATATTATTGGGATTGCATGTTTAGGCGATATCAAGGGCAAATATTAGTCGCAGTCTTTGTCTACCGCGTGGTTTCGCCAGAAGGTGGCGGTGCCTACACCGTTGACACGAGCGTTCTTAACGTGCCTGATTTGCCAAGGCGAATAAATTTACAATCCGCAAATGAGGCATCAACTGGCTCTTGGCCAAACGGTGACACTGCTGTTGACCCGAGTTTACGTGAACTCTTGCAATCGGAAAACGATGACCCTGCAGATTCGAACAATCAATGGCAAATACCTGGTCAATGGATAGTGGATCAAAATGGCTCGATTCATCATGTTAAGCGAGGTAGAAGAAGAAGCGGAGACGCTAACGTCGTCCTTACTTCTAAACCGCTTGAACTTCCTATTTTCTCTGGAGGATTTGACGATGGTGGAACGGGTATAAATATAAACTGGTGGGATAAAACAGTTCCATTCAGTAACGGGAACGGCGACTTAATGGACGTCGTGCATGGATATGGCATCGTGACAGATATTTGGTTTATTCCGACAGAGGACTCGAACGGTAACACGCTTGTTCCCGTGTACGCAATGGTGCAAGAACTATGAGTGTAAAACAATTCCAACGAAAACGAGGGTTTACTCTTCTTGAACTTATGGTTGCAGTGGCTGTCTTGCTCGCTGTCATGATTGCAGTTGGTCGCATCTTCAGTACTGTTGTTAATCTGTCTGCTAAAGGCATAGCCATAGGCGACACGCTGCAGCAAGCGACAGCAATCGAGCAGCAATTTCGTGAAGACATTGCAAAAGTTTCAAGCGATGGATTCTTTGCGATACGGCACGTTGCAGTTCCAAATAATGTTTACGGCGAATATGTATTAATCGATGAAGCACAAACCCCAGATGCAATTCTTCGTTTTGACCAACTCGTCTTTATCCGCCTTGGCTCCGTTACCCCGATGGGAGTTTTTGGTGATGCGGGCGCTGACTTTGCGGGTGAATCGGTAACTTCGATGGTGCACTACGGGCATGGTGTATCTTTTTCACAACTTACCGTTGACCAAGACAGCACGGAAAACACAGTACTTTCAGACGACCCAGAGTTACTCATTGCCGATGTTAATCTTGATCAAGTCATTACGCCATGGTTTCAAGGTGCAGTGGAGTTTAAGCAGCGGGCGTTCACCGCAAGCCAATACACGAATCTGTTGACGACTGGGGAAAACGGCACGACCAATGCAACCCAGCAACAAGCAGGCAGATGGATGCTCTGTCGACAAGCAATTGCTCTTTGCGATGACGACCAGTACGATCGAGAAGAACCTCAGAAAAAACGATATGGCGAAAATGGAATCAGTACCCTTACTATTTTTCCTAAGGATCCACATATTCAAGATGGTGGTGATCCAAACGATAACCCTGATCTTTTTCCCCATATTATGCATGGTCGTGTAGACATTGCGGCAACGAATCTTGGGGATATTCGAAACAGCATATTGCATACAGTTGAAACTGGTGACGGAACACAAGGCAGAGCTTGGTTCTTAGCGAACGCAAGCGAAATTGACCAGCAAGAGTTGATCGCTTCTCTTTTGCAATGGCCTCGCGTTGAAGCGTATCCAACCGCGCCCTATAGGCAAGAGCAAATGCTTATGATGAGCGGGCTTGCGCAGGGCTGCGTTTCGTTTCAAATTGAATGGATGTACGACGAGGGTGTTGGAGAAGCAGTTGACCGAAATGGCGTTGAATACGAAGGGTATACCTTTTCTGAGTTTTCGCCACAACCTTGGTGGGGTGGCTCGCAATGGGTAGATGAGGATGGGGACGGCGCGAATGACTATATAGGTTTTAACACGTTAGAACAGTTCCATTTAGATGCTGATGTTAATCCCGACGATAATCTCGTAGCGCCGCAATCCGTGAATTGGGCATTTATGGAACGCGCCTTCATTTCGGGTGAAGGTCCGCCAGAAGCACTCATTCCAGTTCTAAACGAAGCCGGCGTAGAAGAGTATTGGACGATATTTGGGTACAACGGAAGTGAACCATTCGCCCCAAACAACGTAGATTTTCTAAACAATGGTTTCTGGTATTTTGACCGACGGTACACTCCGCGCCCTTCGGCTTTGCGTGTCACGTTGCGGCTCATTGACCGAGACGGAAATCTAGGCGCTGGGTGGTTGTACCAATTCATTGTTGATCTGCCAGAGGTAAATGGATGACTCGCATGCACAACACATCTCGAACTATGCGCCGTGGAAACACGCTCATCTTAGTCATAGGTATTCTTATACTGCTCGTACTCATTGCGATCATGTTTATCGTGAAATCACAGAGCATTCGCATTACCGCTTCTGCGCAGCGAGAAGCAGCAAGAATCAATGAACAAGCAAGGTCAATCGGAAGGTCAGTCGCTGGCGAAATTGCGCTGCAATTGTTCCCAAGTGAACTTGTAGCAACAAATAACAATCAAGCACCAAGCAGCGGCAACAGCAGACGTAAAGCCCCACTTTCTACCGCTGTTCGCTATGGGCACGATCGCAACCAGACGTTCAACTTTGCGCCATACGATGTTGTGCCCTGGACAAATCCGCCTGACTTAGTTGATATTAATCCTAACTTGCCACCATTTGCAGGACCTGAAAATCCAAGGGGTGGCCCATCTATCGGCGACTCAAGATGGCTTCGTGATACTGAGCCACTTCGCGCAGATCTTTTTGACCTAACCGGTAGCGGCGATTTCATACAGGACGGAACGCCGGAAACCTTTACACACTGGCGTCACTTGAGCAATATTTCAAAAAGCGACAATGCTTGGAGGATAATTCCAGACATTACAGATGTCTCAACGACTACTGGCATCCTTGCTAACTTAGATTTACCAGTTGAGCAATGGCCAAATATTCGTCCCCTTTGGAGTAACCAAGGAAACGATGCATTGCTGATTGGCCAAAGTGGATACCCGTCGCTGGTTTACGATGAAACTGGGGTTGATCAATACAACGCGCAAGACCATCACAACAGGATGATGTCGTGGACAAATCCAGCAGATTGGCCTGCTTGGTCAGCGATGCAGTACAACCCAGAACAATTACCTCAAAACTTTTTGGATTTAAGTGACCTTGATGGCGATGGCGTACACAACGAAGTGCCGATTCGTGACGGAGTTTCAGGAGCGGTCATTAGCGGCGGCGAACGATACCAAGACGCATTCATCAGGGGTACTGACCGCTGGTTTGTTGAACGCTCGCTCACTGATACGGATGGCGATGGTTTTACTGATGCGTTTTGGCACTTGAGTCCGTTGCCGTCGAGTTCGGATACGCGGCAAATTGTTGCGATTTCAATTGTTGATAACAGTGCGCTTTTAAACGCGAACGTTGCAACGCAGTTTATTTCCAATACTGATAATATCGAAACGCGTGGACATACACCTGCAGATCTTGCTTTGATTGGAACAAACTCCGGAAACTTCGACGGACGTGTTGGGTTCTTCGACTCTTTTGCAAACTTGCCGGGGAATGCAAATTTTACAGATGTTTGGGTGGAATATGACCATACACGCTGGGATCCACTTGTCGACTGGGACACATTCCACTGGGATGCAAATTCGCAGTCAAGTTTTCTTGATGAAATTGGAATTGAAAAGGGATTTGATCTAGATAATATTAATGATGCGAATCCAGTTTTTGATGATGGTGGAAATTTTAATCCTACTAGTGATGTGCGCTCGCAATATGGACGTCTTTGGTATTGGTACCTAGCGGGGCGTGACCCATTCAATGCCACCAATGGCTTTAGGCCATTTACTCTTGCAGACGAACTCGAACTTCGATACTACGGCGGCAATAATGCACAAGCGATTTCTTCGCGTTTTGAAGTTGCCGTAAACAATCCGCAAGAACAAGCAAGTGGAGACATTGTCCAAGACCAATTTTTGCGAAGTTCGGTATTGAACGCGCATGAATCCAGTGAACTTCGCGACCAACTCGATAACAAGCAACTACTGCACGACAATAGGCGAAAGATGACGCTCTTTAATAGTGTTCGCAATGATTTGCTGCCGCCTTGGCTCCGTTGGGAAGAACGCTTTTGGAATCGGTATGACCCCGTATTGCAAGATTATCCAAATGGCCTTGGGCTACCCTTCGGATACGACACGTTTAATCGAAATAATTATGGAAGTCTTCCTGTTGATGCGATTGATAGTTTCAACGTAATTGGGTCTGCGTATCCATTGAGAATTAGGCAAGAAGCCTTTTTGGCAATGAATACAGATAATGATGGCGATGGAACCATTGACCTCGAAGTTGGACTTGATCGTGTTTTGCGAAACTGGAGTGCAGAATCAAAAACCAAAGTTGACTTGCGTGGATATTATTCGGATACGGGCGATAATCCTTGGTGGGAGTCAAACACGGATGGGCTTCTCACCCTTGCGGAACGTGCACCATTGCAAATTCTATTGGCGATGACGAATTCGCAAGAAGATGGCTATTCCAATGTGCAGGGTGGCTATAACGCTGCTGCTCTTGGCGATTTTACCATGAGTGCATATGGTCCTACGGGTCTAACTCGTGTGCCTGTTGCGTATTCAATATTTGATTGGGAGCAACACGGGGATGACCGCGTGCGACAGACGTGGCGCATGGCGGCGGGTTGGGCGGCAACAAGGCCGACGTTTCGTGAGGAAGAGTCCAAGTGGCGCCAGCATTCGCCCCGGGG
>JACNLR010000081.1 GCA_014381385.1 Planctomycetota bacterium
TCACCTGTTTCTTCATCAACCGCGCCTGTGTGATACACAACGTTACCACCAGAATCTGTGACAATCAATTCCACCCAACTTTCAATCATGTCGAGTGGCCCAGTCGGGTAATCGTGCCCTGTTTTATTGTTTGTAAGAAGCACTCGCAAATCAATTTGTTCTCCTACCTTCACGCTTTCAGGTGCTTTAATAACCATGCGCACAACAGGACCGGTAGTCCACTTGTCAGCAATTTCTGGAATTTCTAGTTCACCGCGCATCCACTCTTCAATAAGTTTGGTGTGTTCGTCTGCAAATTCTAAATTTTGCAATTGCGGAATGTATTGGTTTGCTCCTAGGGTTCGGTGTCCTCGATGCATGCCATCGTCTAATGAACGGTTGTAATCCGTCATATCACCAGAAGCAGGGTCATCTGAGTGTACGAGTGGCATGTGGCACTCTCTACACGATACTGTTTGGGGGCTATCATCGCCGTGATACCAACGAGAGTTTTTCCAACTGTCGTATTGGTTTTGTCCTTGCACTTTGCCGATGTCTGTGTTTACTTCCTTGTCTAAATATTGTTTGTGACATGCCGCGCAAAACTCTGGTGTTTTGTAAAGTGGTCTTGAATACGAAGATACGTGGTGCTTTGGATACGTACGGATTAAAAAGTCACTAACAAACTTCGCGGTTTCCCCATCCTCAAGTTCATAGACATACCGCTCTTGCGGTTGCAAAGTATAGTCGGCATTCCCTTGCACATCTGTTTGCACAATGTTGTGGCACACTAGACACGAAGTGCCTTCATCGATACCAACTTCTACTCCAACTGAATTGTTGCTTGAATTTTTTGCACCAGCAAACAATGAAATTGGATCGTGGCACCCACCGCAATAGCGCGTGTGTTCTGGTGAAGTTTCTTCCACCATGAGTGTTTGCACATCTTGAAACATTTTGTCGAGCGAGGAATATCGGTGTGCACTTGGTAACCACTCTTCGTATATTTGCGTATGGCAACCGCTTGTTCCACAACGATCAGATCCAGATAACAGTTTCGGGTCGATTGCGCCGTTTTGTTGCATCCAATCGGCCGCCCTCTCGATAATTTCATCTATTTTCACGTTGCTTGCATCGTCCACTTCAACCGCTCTTGCCGCGGATCGGATATGAGCAAACAACCCGACTGGTTCTTTCTTCGATGCTTCATACGCAGTCGAAAATGCTTTGCGCTTTTCAGGATTAATGATAGCCAGAACTTCGTCCCTAACATCTTCTTGCCATTGTGTTGTGTCTGTTCGAGCAAGTGAAGGAGCAAACGGGCGGTCTTCGCCATACTTCCAGTTGTATTCATTTGCAAACGCTGAAACCGTTGGAGGGTCATCGTACATTGTTGCCCACACCCAAGTTGCACCAAGAACAACTACTGTCATTCCAACTGACCACTGGTAGTAACGACCTCGTGCCGTTGAGAGCGTTTGTTTTGTTTCCGCTTTGTTTACTTTTCGAATGACAATTGAAACAAGATGAAGAAGAATAAATACAGCCATCGCAAAGCCTGTAACGAGGTGCACCGTGTCCCACGTTGTTCCAATCACTGGACCAACAATGCCCTGCCAAGTCAATACGATTCCACTCACGATACAAACGAGTAACAGAACGACTGAAATGTATCCAAGTAATTGATAGTGACTTAATTTCCCCTTACGACGGACAAGCCAGTGTCGAATGCAATACCAAATCACCGGAACAACCATCGCGACACCTAGTACCGTGTGCAACAGCACATTAAATTGGTTAAAAGGCGAGAATGGCAGAAGCATAATTGCCAAACCAGTCACCGTTTCATACAGTAGAAACCCACTTGAAATTCCTGTGAGCGCAGAACGCCACTCTGCTGGAGCGTCAATTCTTGAGGTGTTCTTTTGCATACGTTATAGCATCGGCATAAACCCCCCATAATACAAGACCCAACTATCCTATTATTTCAGAAATAAAACCCTTTCTTTCGCATTGATTTATAGAAGGTAAAAAAATTACATAAAACCTGTTGTTACTTCGATATTACTCTTGAATAGAGTGCAATTTTGTGCATATTATTAGATATGATTTTCGTAACTATATTCATCATTTCAACGCTAACATTCGCTGGGCAATCAGGTCCTTGGGATAATGACTTGGAGGCATCGCTCTTTATTGACTCGCCAACTGATGGGAGTTGGGGTGGAGTCTTTATCGCGTCTAGTGATAACGCTGTTGACTGGACAGTTACATGGACGAACTATGGCGAGATTGCTGACCCTGCTGGTATCCAAACTTCAGATGGCATTTTGATTTTTGTTACAGCTCTGTACTCCACAGAACCGTAGTCAATAAAATCTTTAGTTACGCAAGGGCTTATATCTTTATGTGTAGGTGTTTTAACCATTGCAGGATTACTGATTCAATTTTGAACAGTAATTTGTAAAACGTAGTTGACCATCTTTGCAACGCTCAACGATCCACTGTTCTCCAACTTCGCTGATAATCCTCTCGCCTGATGACTATTGTTATTTATTCAGTGCTTCCCTGCCTGTTATTACCAAACGATGGTTTCCCGCCAACCCAAACTTTACTTGCATCTACAACAAATACTCCACTCTCATTGATGTCAACAACATTGCCTGCGACAACTACATATTTTAAAGTTTCAAGCCCGTGGCTGCCTTCAATTGAAAAAGGATATGACTCACCCCTTTCATTCATGAAACGTATTGTGCCAAGTCCTTGTGCACGAAGTACTGGATCTTCGCAACAATAGTCTTCAGGCGTAGCACAATGCTCTTCTTCACCCATGAGTTCACAAGAAATAAGTGACGGATCTGCCACAATCATCATCGAGACTGTTTTTACAAACGAAGCATTACCTCGACCACCGATTCGAGCAAGAAATGTAACCTCATCGCCTTTCTTTGCAGTCTTCTTCACTTCAACAAGATCTTTAACATCGTTTGGGCGAGTTTCTGTAAAGAATAAACTAGGTAATTCTAGGGAAACAGCTGCCGGCTGTACATTGTTTTCTTCTTGTCCACCACATGCAGTGAGTGTGGCTATTAATAAAAGTGTGAATATTTGTTTCATTTGAGTTCCTTATTATTCTGATGCACGAAGCGCTTCTGGTATTGGTAAACGTAAACAACGGATGGCTGGAGCGATTGCGCCAATAACACCAAGCATCAGGCCAGACCCTACACCTAGTGTAACAACCTCAGGAGTCATAGACAATGTAAATGTTCCCATTGAAAACCGCACCCCAAAACCATCTAGGACAAACATTGAAATCGCACAAGCAATGATGGCGCCTATAGATGCAGAAAGAATTGATTCTTGAACTAGCGAGAGGGCTATGGCACTTCGTTTATATCCAAGTGTTTGCAGCGTCCCGACTTCTCTAACACGGCTTGCAAATGCCGCGTAAGTTGAATTAAACCCACCGAGCATGCCGCCAATAGAAATCATGATGCATGTCATCACAACCATCATTTCGATTGGCTTATAAAATTGTGAAAGGGCTGCGAAGTAATCGTCTTCCGAAATTGCAACCAACTCTAAATCAATTCGGCTCGCAGCAAACATGTCCAGGTCACTTGCCTTCGCCTGATCAAGGGACACAATAATGCATGAGAGAGTATTGCGTTGGGTTGTAATTTGTAAATCGGTAAGTGACGTCCACATTTCTCCCTCTGCAACCCCACCGCCTGCTGCGAGTATGCCTGAAATGGTGTACGCATCATCATCAAGCATAATTTTCTTGCCAACTGCACCTGTCGCTTCATAGTAGCCGAGCGTCTGCGCCGCAAGTTTGCCAACTAAAAGTTCGTTTCGACCATTACGCGGTGCGTGTCCTGTAATAATGTTTACTTGATCGTGTACGAGGAATGCCTCGGGCCGTATGCCACGGATAAGCACAAGCCTATCTTCGCCATCAACGAGAATTGGGATTTGGACATGAATTTCAGATGAAATACCTTCAACTCCTGCACGAGAACGAAACCCATCGATAGTTCCTGCAACAATACCTGCGGTATCCATGCCGATCTCACTTCGTTCAACGCTTTCCACACTACCAGCACCTAAAAGCATAATATTATTATTCGACCCGCTGACATCTAGCGTAGTTTGCATACCTACCATGAAACCACCCGCAATCATGACAAGAAGAACAACGAGTCCACTTCCAAAGACCGTGAGTAGTAGGCGAACCGGGGATCGACCCAAGTTTCGTGTTGCATATTCAAATGGTAATAACTTCATTGATTACCTTTCTTACACAGCCCTAAAACATGATGCGATGTCAGTCCTAGCCAGACGGAGTGCAGGAATCATTGCTGCGAACATACCAAGTGCTAGTGCAAGTGCAACGCCAACGAAGGCCACTGTTGGTTCGCTTGCCATTTCAATGTTTACGCCTTCCATTGTCATGGTGAATTGACCCAGTTGCACAGCCACGAATGCTGCGATACCACCAAAAATACCACCTACGAGTGCAATGAACATACCTTCTATAAGCACCATCCAACCAATTAGCCAACCGGTATATCCCAGAGTCTGTAACACGGCGTGGTCGCGAATTCTGTCGCGCATAGCAAGTGCGACCGCGTTTGCAACTAATGCAAACACAGCAGCAAGCGCACCCCATGCAAGCAGTCCGGCAACTTCAGAAAGTTGTACGATATCGCGAGCGGCTCGTCCAACGAATGCCTTTTCTGGAAATGTCGAGGTCGGATGCTCATCGTGTGCGAATGTTTCATCAATGGATGAAGCAATACGATCTAGTTCATTTGGATTATTGACTTGCACATTAAATTGCGTCACAATAGTTCCGGTTCCACCTTTACGAACAGCTTCCTGAAGGAACGGTAGTTGCACAAGAGCTACATTTTTATCTTGGGATTGTTCTGTTTCTTGAATGCCTGCAACAAACACTTCAATGCCCGCTGCCGAAAAGCGGTCGCCAATCTTTATACCACGTCGTTTTGCAAGTGCAGAACCAACAATTGCACCATCACCGCGTCTTTCCCACGCTTCAATGGAACCATCGACAATGACACCGTCCTTAGCAATGGCATAATGAATGGAATCACGTGGGACACCACGAAACGTAACAATATCAAGCGATGCGCCACAATTAGAAACATGAACCTTTATAGGAACAACACTTGCGACACCATCTATTTGTTGAATACGATCTTCATAATATTGAGGTAGGCGACTTGAAAAGGGGCAATATCGATTTTCTCGATATACGACCAACGTCGTATCGTTAGCAGTAATCTCGGTTGCCTCTTTCACGCCTGTTCGCATAGATTCAACCATGATGAAGAGGAACATCGCAACAGCAATACCACTAACAGTCAAACTTGTTCTAATTGGTGATCGTTTGATTTGCTTTAGTACAATTGGAAAAACTCGAATCATTCTCATAGTGCAACCTGCTCAAGGAGTTGACCTTTTTCAAGATGTAATACAGTGTTTGCCCAATCAGTCGTTCGACGATCATGTGTCACCATGACAATTGTCTGCCCCTGATTCGTTTGTAATTCTTTGAGTAAATCCATAATTGTGGTGCCAGTCTCAAGGTCGAGGTCGCCTGTTGGTTCATCGGCAAGCAAGATAGTTGGTTTAGTCACAATAGCTCGTGCAATTGCAACTCTCTGTTCTTGCCCACCAGAAAGTTGACGAGGGTAATGCTTGTAGCGATCGCTGATTCCAACAACATCAAGCGCATGTGAAACTCGTCTATGTCGTTCCTTCCGAGAGAGAGTGTGTAGCAGGAGCGGAAGTTCCACATTTTCGTATGCGGTCAGAACTGGGATGAGGTTATATAGTTGGAATATGTAGCCAATATGTTCTGATCGCCACTGCGCTAATTTATTTCTACCAAGCATGTGAATAGCCGTGCCTTCTACGTTAAGTTCGCCACTGCTTGGACGGTCGATTCCAGCGATTAAATTTAACAATGTTGTCTTACCAGAACCGGACGGACCCATAAGTGCAACGAATGAGCTGCGGTCAATACCGATGTTAAGATTTTTCAGAGGTGTGATTTGTTCTGTGCCACGGTAATAATGTTTTGTTACATTTACACATTCGATGAGTGACATTCTATTGACCTCCTATAATTTGTACTACATCACCTTGATTAAAGTTGATATCGCTTGTAATTATTCGATCGCCAGTTGAAAGGCCAGATAAAACTTCAATCCAGCCATCGAATACTTGTTCACCAAGTACAAGTGTTGCAGGTTGTGCTGTTCCAATCCCTTTGTTTATGTCGGTAACGATCCACACAACAGGGTTTGAAATATCTGCAATCGCAGATTTTGGAATAAAGACATGTTGCTCTATCCATGTTGCAGCATCGTCTGCTTCTCGCGTTGGTTGCAAAATTTTAACTCGTGCAAGCATGTCGGGCTTAAGCAGTGGAGACGGATTAATTATTTTCACTTTTGCCTCAACAGTATTTTTCTGTTGATCTGCACGATGAACAAATCGTAATACTTCACCTTCAAATAGTATGTTGGGTAAGACATCAACAATAATTTGTGCAGGATGCCCAACACCAACGCGAGAGGCATCCGACAAAGGTACATCTGCCCGAACTTGCAGTTGCGTAGGGTCATACAAATGCAAGATGTGGGTGGAGTGTTCGCCATTGCCAAAATGAATTACAGATCCAGGTGAAGCAAGCAGTTCTATGACAACTCCGTCGATTGGTGATCGAACAACACATCGATCAAGCGCAAGGTGGGCTGTTTCTTTTGCAGCAGTTGCTTCGAGTAACGATGCCTGAGCGATAGCAATATTTGCTTCTCCTGCCTGCTGTCGAAGTCGAAGTCGTTCGACTGGTCCTTTGGCAAGTACACCAGATTCCGCAAGCGGTTTTTTTCGATTGTATTCATCGGCAAGTTCTTGCATATTTGCATTTGCTGCTTTAAGTTTGCCCAACCAAAGTGACTCTGTTGCTTCAGTCGCCTTGAATGCCAATTTATTGTCCTCAGAAATAAGTTTCGCAATTGGCTGTCCTTTTTTGACTACGTCACCCTCAAGAACAAGAATAGATTCAACGATGCCCGGAGTAAGGGCTCCAGCATAAATAGAGAATGGATCTGCTTCTACCCAGCCTGGCGCTTGCACAATTGACGCCTGCTCTGCTGCTGTTGATTTCGGATTGTTGGTTTCGACGTTCCGCATCACAACAGCAATTGCTTCAACCATTATCGTAGGTCGAATTGATGACCAACTTGCATAGACAAGTATGCACGCGGTTATCAGGATAATGGCAAAAGGAATGCCTAGTCGAGTTAAGAATCGTTTTTTTGGTTGTGGAATTGTTTGTGTATTCATTGAGTCATATCTCGAAAAGTACCGCCTACTGCGAGTTCAAGCTGAAATCGCGTTGTGGCAAGTGAAAGTTTGTCTTCAACAACAAGTATGTTTGCCGCTATGGCTTCTTGCTCAATAGTGATAAGTGAGAGCGGGTGCAGTTCCCCGTGTTGAAACGCATCTTGTGCACGACTTAGCCTCATATTTATTGCAGTCATAATCGCAGTATCTATCACTTCAGATTGCTCTTGTACTGTTAGGTATTGTTGAAGTTTTGCCCGAACTTCATACTGCACTGCTCGAAGAGCGTCGATGTAATTCAATTCTGCTTGTTTAAGTTTTGAATCTGCAATTGCCTCTTTTGCATCACCGTCTAGGGCAAGTGTGACTGAAGCACCGCCCATAATTGCCTGTCGGCCAGCAGAGTTCTCGTTGAAGCCAATAGTTCCAGAGAGAAGCGGCGGATTAGCGATGCCAAGTTCAGCAGACCTCTGTTGAACAACAGAGCGCTTCGTTGCTAAATCTAATCGATTTTTAACTGCTAGCTCAAGCAGAGCCCGTTCATTGAAGGTTGAGAGTGGATTACTAAAGTCGTTTGAAATAATAGAAATCGACTCAGTACGATCAGGGCAACCCATTGCTTCAAGTAATTTTAGTTTTGAAAGTTCCAGCGCCCTTATTTCTGAGAGCAGGAGGTGCTTGCTCTTTTCTAATGTGACTATGGCTTCGTCAATTTCATCTGAAGAAGCTTCGCCAGCAGCAACCAATTGTGCAGTAATGTCAAGCGCTTCTTTTGAAAGTAACACACTAGATTCGACAGCCTGAACATGGAGCATATTCGCTGAAACTTCTACGTGAGCAGTGCGAACTTCTGCAACAATATTCACCGTGCGGTTTGCTGCATTTAGTATTGCTTGTTGTAAAGTTTTTTCGGCGGAGGCAATTCGATCTGGTCTTGTCCATAGCCAACTTAAACCCTGCATGCCTTGCATGACGATTGGCGCACCTGCTAATCCATCAATCGCAACTCCAAAAGCGCCAGAGAAAGTGGGGTTGGCGGGCAACTCGGCTTGTGCAATTTCT
>JACNLR010000105.1 GCA_014381385.1 Planctomycetota bacterium
TAAACCTCATAACTGACCATGGCTGCTGTAAAAAGCAGTTTGCCTGTCTTAAAGTATGTTTTCGTGTTTGCTTCCAAGTTGCCGCGACCGCCGCTGCCGAGCCACGTAGGGTACCCGCAGCGCCGTTTTTAGACAAGGTTGACCGGTAAAAACTTTAGTTTTTTTATTTTTTTTTTCGACCCAGCTACCCTTTTCTCCTCTGAGACTTTTTGGAGCCCAAAAATCGCCTCTGAGACTTTTTGCGGTCTAACAAGCGTGATTTTTACATAGGGTACAAAAAAAGTCTCAGAGACTATTTTTAGCGTAATAATCGCCTCTGAGACTTTTTGCGGCCTAATAAGCGTGATTTTTACATAGGGTACAAAAAAAGTCTCAGAGGAAAAAAGTCATTGCATAAAAAACGGCTAGCGGTTGAGCCGCTAGCCGTTTTAAGTTGTTACGTAGCAATATGTTACTTGATTGTAACGCTTGCGCCAGCTTCTTCGAGCGTCGCTTTGATTTCGTTTGCTTCGTCTTCAGAACATTTTTCTTTTACGGCCTTAGGTGCTTCATCAACAAGTCCCTTTGCTTCTTTAAGTCCAAGGCCTGTAATCTCACGTACTGCCTTGATAACAGCGATTTTCTTATCGCCTGCTGCTTCAAGAACTACGTCAAACTCAGTTTGCTCGTCGGCACCGCCATCGCCACCACCAGTTGGGCCAGCCATCATGACTGCTCCGCCTGCTGCTGGTTCGATACCGCATGTATCCTTCATGTAATCTGCTAAATCGACAGCTTGTGCCAATGCCAAACCAGCACTATCATCGCCAATTTTACTGATTGCTGCATCAAATTCTTTTGTTGCTGTTGCTTCTTCGCTCATAATTCTATACTCCAATAAAAGTGTCATGCGCGGGAGAGGAGCCGCCCTGTGCGACTTTTAACCCAAACGGGCCAGTCCCTACGCGATGTCGTGTAATCCTCGTTTCGATTAGGCGATCTTTTCGATCGTGTTCCCTTCCTCCAAACGAGTCCTGATTTCTTTGATAATTCCAAGCATGTTGCTGCCTGGGCTTGTAGCTGCTTTGACCACATTGCTTGCCGGTGAAAGGACAATTTGTACAACGGTTGCTTGTGCTTCTTCTTTTGTTGGGAATTCACTCAGCCGTTTGACGCCATCTGCGCCATCGAAAAGTTCACCCTCGAGGATAGCTGCTTTCAGGTCAAGTTGTTTAATTTTCTTGGCCCCGTCCACGAGGTTCCGAGCAACATCTACTACGGAATCTCCGCCTATCACAAGTGCCGAAGGCCCATCAAGTGTTGGAGCCAGTGATTCGAGTTCTGTACCGGAAAAAGCTGTTTTTGCCAAACTGTTCTTCAGAACGGTGATGTGAATATCTTTGCCCAGCAAATCGACTCGCAAATCGTTATTTTCGTTTGCTTCAATACCCCGAATATCGATAACCAGTGCACTGCCGATTTCGCCAAAACGTCGTTTGTATTCGCTAACTATCAGGTCTTTAATGGGCTTGCTCATTAGTGTAACTCCTTTATTGGAAGCAGTTTAGACTGCAATCTTTACGCTAGGGGTCATCGTAGCGCAGAGAGAGCAATTCTTGACAAATTCGCCTTTAACTGCTGCAGGGCGTGCTTTATTAATCATGTTTACGAAAAATTCTAGGTTTGCAATAAGGTCTTCTTCTGAGAAACTCATTTTGCCAACTATACAGTGGATATTTCCAGCATCGTCGTTTCGATATTCAACTTTACCTGCAGCAAATTCTGCTACCGCAGTTTCTATATCTGCTGTAACGGTACCAGCTTTTGGTGATGGCATTAAGCCCTTTGGTCCGAGTTGTCGGCCCAATTTGCCAACAAACCGCATCATGTCAGGGCTCGCAATGGCAACATCAAAATCGAGCCACCCACCCTCAATCTTTTTAACGAGATCCTCGGCGCCAGCTTCGATTGCACCGGCTGCTTTCGCCGCTTCTACTTTGTCAGAAGGGCAAAAACAAGCAACTTTTGCAGATTTGCCCACGCCTTTTGGCATCGAGACAGACCCACGTAGTTGTTGATCAGCCTGCCGTGGATCGATGGAGAGGTGCATGACAACTTCCACTGTTTGGTCGAATTTGCGCGCAGGATAGGTCTTTAGGAGTTTAACCGCATCACGTATAGAATGTGGTTCCTTGCCCTTTTTGGCAATTTCTGTACTCGCTTTTTGTGCTCTTGTTAGCTTAGTCATAGTTTATGCACCCTCTACAGTAACGCCCATTGAGCGGGCAGTACCTTCTATTATTCGCATGGCGGATTCAATACATGCTGCATTGAGGTCTTCCATCTTTTCTTCTGCGATTGCTTTAACTTGTTCTCTAGTCACTGAGCCCACTTTTTCGAGGTGCGGTACGCCAGAACCTTTTTCGATACCAGCAGCAGCTCGGATGAGGACAGCAGCGGGTGATGATTTTATCTCAATATCAAACGAGCGGTCTGAATATAAAGTGATAATGCAACCGACGACTTTGCCGTTGAGTTCACGTGTGCGATCGTTGAATAATTGAATAAATTGACCTGGATTGACGCCATTTGCGCCTAATGCAGGACCAAGTGGGGGTGCGGGGGTCGCTTGTCCACCGGGTGCAAGTACCTTGAACTGCTTTTCTATTTTTTTAGCCATTTGAATCTCCTGCCTTCCACCTTCATCTTGGTGTACATGCCGGCTAGCAATGCACGATGCAGTGGTTGTAACGGTGTTTATTGTGAACTACATACTGTACCAAACTTTGAAAGGGTGGGCAACCGCATTGACACATTCTCAGGAGTACATAAAAGTGTAAAAGAAGAACAGGACAGTATTTTGAATCTCGCATACTCAGTATTTTGAATCTCGCATACTCTATATAAGTGGCGAACGAACCTAACTTACAAATTGAAACTGTACATGGACCAGAAAAACCCACAATCGTGTTACAGGGCGATGGACCAATATCGATTGGTAGGGGAACAGAGAATGATTTTGTTCTTGGCTCTGGGAAAACTGTCTCAAGAAATCATGCTCTGCTCACAACAAACGGCGATGTATGGAAAATACAAGATTCAGATTCTCGCCATGGAACATTTCTAAATGGGATAAAACTCAAACGAGATAGAGCGGTGCGTATCAGACCTGGCGATTTGATTACGATTGAACCCTATACGTTCGAAGTTATTGATCAAAGTTCTACGAAGCAGTTGCTTCACACATTTGATGACGCAAAAACTCTCGGTGGCACAGCCATCATGCAACTCGAGCAGGCAGACGGCGGGGTCCACATAGCAAAAGAGCGGCTTGCAGCACTTTTGAATTGCAGCCAATCAATTCATGCTGCAATTTCTGAAAATGAAATTGCAGAAGTTCTTGCGACTGCAGCAGCTGCAGGAACAATGTTTCGCAATATTGCTATCGTAAGACCTGCAAGTGGCGGGCGCATTGAGATACTTGCTGCAAAAGGGCAAATAGCACTTGAAGGGAAACTGAATCTGAGCTGCTCTCTTTTAGATGCAGCATTAGAAGGCGATCCCGTTCGATATCAAAAAGCACAAATGATCGATGAACAAGCCCAAAGTATTATGCACCACAATATTGACGAGGCGGTTTGCATTCCGATTATGCTTGGCAGCGCTGTCGTAGGAACTATTTATCTTGATAATCGCGATGGCAAAGATACAGGAAAATCTTCTGAGGAAGACATAGAGTTTTGTAAAGCACTTGCTGAAATAGCATCTCTTTCCATCTCGAATTTGAAACGTTTGGATATTGAACTTAGGCATGCGGAGGAACGGCAGAGTTTTTTGCTGGGAACCGTTGCTGCCCTCGTTTCCGCTATCGATGCGAAGGATACGTATACGTGCGGTCACTCCGAGCGCGTAGCTTGGCTCTCAAAGGAACTCGCGATAAAAGTTGGTTTAGACGAACAAACAATTGAACAAATTCATATTTGCGGTTTAGTTCATGATATTGGGAAGATTGGTATCCCCGAATCAATTTTGCGTAAGCCCGGCAAATTGACCGACGATGAATTTGATCAGATACGTGCGCATCCAGTCATTGGCGAAAAAATACTCAAAGATGTAACCCAATTAAAACCAGTGCTACCTGGTGTTCGCTCCCACCATGAACGGTGGGATGGCAGAGGATATCCCGACGGCACAACAGGCGATACCACTCCTCTGTTTGGACGAATACTTGGGGTTGCGGATGCTTTTGATGCTATGTGTTCCTCGCGAGCATACCGAAAAAAATTACAAAGAGACGAAGTACTCGATGAAATTACAGCATGTGCAGGAACACAATTCGACCCAGAACTCGCAAAACTATTTTTAACGATTGACTTTATCCACTACGACGTGATGATTGATTTTCATGTTTCACAAGCATCAGGCTAGCGTAGTTTTCAGCGCGAGGGAACAGAACATTTTTACACCGGTGCGAATTGCATCATCATTGAAATCAAACGTAGGTTGGTGCAGTGCTGGTATTTCTTTTACACCGTTTGGCAAAAGGCCAAGGGCAAAGAAACAAGAGGGGACTTCTTGGCAGTAATAGGAAAAATCTTCACCGCCCATGACGGGGTTTTCAAACGGTAAAACTCGCTCATGCGGTATAGTTTGTTTTGCAATCTCAAAAAATGTTTCAACAGCTTGAGGATCATTGCGCGTTACGGGATACCCGTCGCGTAAATCTATGGAAGCGGTGCAGCCATGTGCTGCGGCAACACCGTTTACAATTTCGTGGAATCTCCGTTTTGCCATTTCTCCTGTTTCTTTTTCAAGATATCGCATCGTGCCAACAAGTTCGACTTCTTCAGGGATTACATTGTGTGCTGTGCCACTGTGGATCATGGTGATAGAAACAACAAGTGCATCAAGGGGGTCTGTATTTCTAGAAACGAGTTGCTGCAGTGAAGTTACAACGTTTGAAGCACATAGAATTGGGTCGTTACAGAACTGTGGGAATGCTGCATGCCCTCCAATCCCGCGGATGGTTACAGACACACCAATGTCTGCAGCAAGCATTGGTCCTGATTTCGTAGCGACATGGTGCAGCGATAGTTGCGGCCACCCGTGCAACCCAAACATCATTCCAACTTTCGGCCCTAGCAAAGAACCATTAAGGCAACCATCAAGAACCATCTGTTTTCCACCACCACCACCTTCTTCAGCAGGTTGAAAGACGAATGAAACCGGATTTGGCAACGTCTCTTCTTGCGCTATTTGCGAAAGGACTTTGGCAACGCCGAGCAAAATGGTCGTATGCCCGTCGTGCCCGCACGCATGCATGCATCCTGCATATTGAGATTTCCAATCAAAAGTGTTTTCTTCAACGATCGGAAGGGCGTCGATATCAGCACGAATGCCAACCGCGCTTGTCCCCTTACCCTCAAGATGCGCAAATACTCCCGTTCCCTTCGCAAGACCAGCTTTGTGTTCAACACCTAACTCCCTTAAAAAATCTTGAATAACTTTACTGGTTCGTTTTTCTTCGTATCCGAGTTCGGGGTGCGCGTGCAAGTCATGGCGAATCATAATGAGATCATCGACGATAGCGTCAATACGTGCGTCTAAACTTTTGAGGGTGTTTGTTACATCAGTCATGCCTTTAACACGGATAAACCATGTTCCTTTCGCTGCTGATTTAGCCACGTGAATGCTGCATTTTCGTGCGAAACTATTTTAACTATTTGTGTTGCGGTGATTTGCAAAGTGCTAGCTGCAGTTTTCATATCAAATTCACTTGCAAAAATAACATCGAGTAGTTCAGCAAGAATGCATGGATAATCGCGATGTTTCGGGTTGATCGCAAGTGAATCGCCAGAACGTCTTTCTTCCCAAAGAGCAGAATTCGTATACACAGACAGGTCAAGTTCTCGCCGCAGTTGAATGGCAAGCGTTCTCCTTAACCTACTAATTGCCATTTTCCTATTTTCGCTCTGCCTTCTTCGTTCCGTTGCTTCGCCACTTACATTTGATGGCATGTGCGTTGCTGTGCAAGCAGTAGCTTTACGATTACGATGTTGACCACCAGGACCACTTGCACGTCCAAAATCAAATATAACATCTTTTAACAGCGTTTCTTCTTCTGCCATTGCAGGGTGCTGACCTTCGATAATTTTATGTCCGCTTGGTTCAAAAGCAGAAAGCGGAGGTAAAAGATCGTTAGCTCGGCTAGATTTCTTATTTTTGTTTTTTTGCATTTTCATGGAGTAACTTTATGAAGCAATACCTTTTGGCGAAGCGGTAACGTTGAGTTGGTCACGGTGACCAATCTCAAACAAGTGGTATCCGAGTCCTGCAATCATCGCTGCGTTATCTACGCAATACTCGAAATCAGGAAGGTGGATTGGAATGTTGCAACTTGTTGCAGTCTCTTCAAGTTGTTTTCGCAGAAGGGTATTCGCTAGAACACCACCACCTGCAACTATACATCTTACCTCATTGTGTTCAATTGCGTGTTGAATGCCGTGTATTATCGAATCAACAGCAGCGTGTTGGAAAGATGCTGCCCAATCAAAAATATCTTGTTCATTTAAATCTTCGATGCTGTTTGGAAAAACATTTTTTCCTTCTTTACGAATTGGATTTCCTCGTACTCCATAAAGGAGCGCGGTCTTTAACCCGCTGAATGAAAAGTCGGGTCTACTCCCTTTTGTTTTTGGTCTGGGCAATGTGTGGACGGGTGAACCCTTTGCTGCTGCAACATCTATACGTGCTCCACCGGGCCAACCCAACCCAAGTATGGAGGCTGCCTTATCAAAAGCTTCGCCGGCGGCATCATCGATGGTCTTGCCTAAGCAAACGGCTTCGACTGGATTACGTAAGTATAAAATCGATGTGTGACCTCCCGAAACAACAAGACCAAGAGCAGGGTACTGTACATCTTCACCATCGAGAACGGGCGCCCAAAGATGCGCCATGACATGGTCGAGTGTGATCAGTGGTATTTCAAGTGACCATGCTAATGCCTTGGCTGCTGAAACACCAACTAGAAGCGAGCCAATTAGTCCGGGTCGATTTGCAACTGCGATTGCATCAATTTCCTCAAGGCGGATATTCGCTTGCTCAATCGCTTGTGAAATTACAGGAAGAATACGTTGAATATGCGCTCTGCTTGCAATTTCTGGAACTACACCACCGTACTTGACATGCAATGCATCTTGAGAAGCAACTACGTTTGAAAGCACAACGCGACCATTTCTAACTACCGACGCGGCTGTTTCATCGCAACTTGATTCAATTCCTAAAACTAGAGTCATCAGGGAAATCCACCTTTGGGATTAATTACTCTTCATTTTGGTCATCGTTTTCTTGTGAAGTAACAGATTCCAACCGCAATGAATCTAGGGCTGACTCAATGTTTCCAGCTTCAACTCGCCAAGTCCCGACGACGTCCCCATTTTCATCCGTCAGCGTCACAACAGCATTTTCTAGATTAGTCTCAGCTGGTATGAGCGATTCTTCCTCCTCATCGAGTTCTCCTTGCAATGCGACGAGCTCTTTATCTAGGTCAATCAACTCTTTGAGAATTTCGATTCGTTCTTTTGCAAGTTCTGTGACCGCTTCGCTTATGCCCGCAACAACAGGGTCTTCATCGGAAAGCGTTGGCCACGAATCAGTTGCAATTTTCTCGCGAATCGCAATAAGGCCTTGCGCAAGTTGATGGTCATTATAAATATCTTCAATCCAATCAATGTCGCCACATGAAAAGAGTTCTGGTTCGTCGTTTGTAATAACTGTATAGGGCTCTCGACTCTTGTATCGTTCGCTTGCCTCTTTTCGTGTCTCTGTAATAACAAGTCCTACATTTGGGTCAACACCCCAGAGCCCGGTATCCTTAGAGAGTTTTTTATCGATAGTTCTGCCGTTTGCGAGGTCGTACCTTGCAGTCGTAAACTTCAACATGCCACCACTGGTAAGTTCAAGTACCTCTTGAACAGAACCTTTACCAAATGTCCGCATGCCAAGAATGGCAACACGATCATTTGCTTGCAAACTTCCAGCGACGATTTCAGATGCAGAAGCAGAATTATTGTTGACGAGTATAAGTATTGGCACACCACCAAGAACGTGTTCTGGTTTTGCATCCCACGAACGTTCTGGGTCGGCTCGACCAGTCACAGTAACAATAGTTCCCTCATCTAAAAACATATTTGAAATGGAAATTGCAGCAGAAAGTGAACCGCCGGGGTTGTCGCGCAAATCGATAACAAGTCCCTGAATAGTTCGATTGCTTTGCGCTTTTTGAAGCGCATCAATCAACTCCGTGGGCGTAGTTTCATTGAACTGCCGAATGCTATTGTAAACAATGTCGTTCACATCATCAAGGCACCAAGCCCATTCCTTGTTTCGCCT
>JACNLR010000038.1 GCA_014381385.1 Planctomycetota bacterium
GCAAATGTGCGTGGCAGTTTGTGACGTTCACATGTTTCGGTAACACAAAAGTACCCAAGCTTGAAAGCACCATTGAAAGGTGATGCAAACCACGGCTACCACCAACGCCGGGCGCGGCGCACATAAGTCCAGCAATCTTTCCGTTGAAGCAGGCCATGCGTTCTTCATCACCATGGCTAATGGTTGCCCAGTCAATCGCATTTTTTAAGGTGCCGGTGAGTGAACCGTTATACTCGGGGCTTGCGATTAAAAAGCCATTATGGCTTTTTAACATTTCTTTGAATGCGAGAACACCATCAGGCATGCCATTCGCTTCGTGCAAGTCTTCGCAGTACAGAGGCATGTTGTGCTCATGCAAGTCAATAAACGTAGTGTCTGCACCCGCTTTTTCTGCAGCAAGAAGAGCAACCTTGGCTAATCGTTTATTCACGGAGTTTTTTCGAGTGCTGCCTGCGAAGGCGAGTATTTTTGGAGTATGCATACTTGGATTATATCATTCCAACTAGTTAGAGTTTTTAACGGTTTTAAGTGCAACCTTCGCAACAACAATACTCACTGTTACAGCAACAACTAATCCACCGTAAATAGTAATTTCATGCACAAGGGAATCGCCAGTTGGGAGTTTTCCAGTTTCTTTATACGTTTTCGCTAAATCGGCAGCATGTTTTGCAGCGTAGCCAATATAAACAGTGGAAAGAAAACCCGGAATCATCGCTACCGAAGCAAACATATAGGATGTCAATGAAATTTTACTTACGGAAGCAAGGTAAGAAAGTGCTGAAAAATTAAAAGGCGATAATCGAAGTAGCGTAAGGAACCGAAAACTAGATACCGCTTCGTCAAACTTCTTTAGTTTTTGGTGTTTTAACAAAACCTTTTGCACGGGTGAACTCAACAGATGCCTTCCAATATAGAACATCGTTAACGATGCAACGATCCCACCAATGGTTATCCAAAACCACCCCCAGAAAATACCAAAAAGTGCGCCTGCTGCAAGGGCAAAGATAGATTCTGGAAACATGATTGAAGTGCAAAGAATAAAGAGTGTTACAAAAAGTACTGGTCCCCAAAAACCAAGTTTCACAATGTATGTTTCAACTTCAACCATGTACGGTTCAAGAATAAAGTGGAAGAGACAGAAAACGCCAACTAGCGTGACGATCGCTACAGCAATCCTTATTGCATAATGGTGCCAGTCAATCTTTTGCAAACGTAACTTCCTCAATTGAGATGAGTGTGTCGGTGCCATCGCGTCCTGTCACTGTGTCTTTATACACGTTGCCGACAATTTCATATTCATCTATTTTGCCTCGAAAAATGACAGTGTCGTTTCCACCGCCACCATCTAATATGTTATTCCCACTGTTTCCTTTGAATGTGTTAGAAGAATCATTACCAAGTAGATTGCTGTTTAGTTTGCCAGTGAGCGTTGCGTCGACGTAATATTGCGATTTATGGGTGTAAGGGAGCTCCTCATTAAACTGCAGTGAGAACGTGCCGCTAAAGTTTGGATCGATAAGTGAAACATAGCCAAACATCATTGGTGGTAGAAATGCTTCGATGAGTTCGTACCCCTTTGGGTCTTTTTCTTTTATCTCTTCGCGTGTTTTTGCGATGTAAATACCCCACATACCGCCTGGTCTCTCATCAAACGCAGCCCAAAGTCCGTAGTAGGAATCGATAACTGAGGCGATGTATTCTTGCGCGAGCGAATGTTCCTCTGCGAGTTCTTTAATCCACTCTTGCACGTGTGGGTCAATTGGAATGCCCCAGCGTCCATCTTTTATCGACTTTAGGGCTTCGATTTTCAGTTCTTTTTGGTAATATGGAAGCGCGCCTCGCATGTATGTTCCTATTCCAGTGTCATGCAGTAGGTGGAATATTTCTTCGAACGCGGCGTCGCGGTGTTCCCAATCATTTCTGATGTACCAACGCGAACCGTCGACGGGAGTTTCCGATTCAAATTGCGGTTGTGCTTCGACGTCGGGTTCGTGTCCTTCACGGTGAGCGCCTTCTGGCATCATGAGCATGGCGTGGTTGTTTGCCATTGCGTTTGCAACGGATGATTTATCTGCACCATATCTTGTTCCTGGAACATCGGTAAGGTAAAACGTTAAGAGATTTCGGCACCGCGCAACGGCTATATCACGCACGCCTTTTTGTGCAATGATTGGTATGGATTTGCCATTTGGCGCGACGACTTCTGTAAATTTAGTAAAACCCTCTTCGCGATACGGCGAATCTTCTGGAAGTGGGTTTAATCCGAATTCAAGCGGTACAGTCAGGCATAGTGCGATGAGTGGAATCATTGTATTTCCTTTGCAGTGCAGGATACACGCTAACCATTGTAAAGAGAAAGAGTGCGAAACCGCTCAGTACGCAAATAAAGTGGTGTTCGTGAACAAGCATCGTTGAAATGGAGACAGCCACAGCCCAGATGATCGAGAGTGTCATGATGGTCTTGCCGTAGCGCATGCCTACAATCAAAGCTATCGTGAACACGTATGAAACGTGTAGTGATGGCGCATGGTTCCAGCGTGATAAGTTTTCGAGACCAAAGTATTCGTAAAAGTATAGTCCCCAAACGCCTGTTGTTTCGTAACCGGGTTCTATGGGTACAAGGACAAAGAAGATCGCTGCAACTGCTGTTTGTACAATTAGCGTTCCAATAGGTGCGATTGCTTCACGCCATGACTTAAAAAGAAATGGAAATAAAATAACAGCAATGTCGAGTGAGAAGTAGAGTGGTAGTGCCCACCCTCGAAATTGAATTTCTGCTTCCCACGCAAAGTAGAGCGGGTACCGTATTGCTCGCATGTCGCTGAGTTCATGTGAGAGCGTCCATAAAAAAAGAAAGCTAGCGTAATAGCTAATCGCTACCAAGAGTACGCCGGCTTTTGGGTTGCTCGTCACGCAGTTACAGTTGTCATCGAAACATCTTCAAGAGGGCGATCGCCTTGGGCGGTTTGCGTTGTACCAATTTCGCGAACTACTTCGATGCCATCCGTTACTTTGCCAAAGGCGGTGTATTGGCCGTCAAGGTGTGGGCATCGATCAAGGCAGATGAAGAATTGGCTACCTGCGGAGTTTGGATCTTGCGAACGCGCCATCGAGAGTACACCTTCGTGGTGTTCACGGTCGTTGAATTCAGCGTCTACGTTCCAGCCTGGTCCTCCCGTTCCCGTGCCATCTGGGCACCCACCTTGAATCATGAATCCCTTGATGACTCGATGAAAAATAAGCCCATCGTAAAACTCGCTTTTTGCGAGTTTTTGGAAGTTATCTGCATGTTTTGGCGCCACATCGTCCCAGAGTTCGACGGTAATGGTGCCCTTGTTTGTTTCAATTGTTGCTGTTGGATATGTCATATCACACAGAATACCACATCCGAGGGTCATGTCGAGGGTCAGACCCTCGACATGACCCTCGGATGTACGGTTTTTGTTAGGATACGAGAATGGTGGAAGAATTACGGTTACCGTTGGTTGGCGGACGAGTGGAGGCGGGCTTTCCCTCGCCGGCGGATGATTTTATTGAACGTTCGCTTGACTTGAACGAGCAACTTGTCGCAAACCCTATTGCGACTTTTTTTGTGCGTGCAAGTGGTCATTCGATGAGTGATGAAGGAATACGCGATGGTGATTTGCTTGTTGTGGATCGATCAATTACGCCAACGCGCGGTAGCGTTGTTGTTGCAATTATTGATGGCGAGCTTACTGTAAAGCGAATCGAAAAACAGAAAAATAAAATCGTTGTTTGGGGTGTTGTTGTGTGGTCTGTGCATCGACTGGATGCAAAATGTACGCGTTAGCGGACTGCAATAATTTTTATGCTTCTTGCGAGCGTGTTTTTGAACCGCACCTTGAGGGGAAACCGCTCGTTGTTCTTTCAAACAACGATGGATGTGTCATTGCACGTTCGCAAGAGTCAAAAGATTTGGGGTTTAAAGTTGGTGATCCAATTTTTAAGTGTAAAGATATTGTGCGAAAGCATAATGTTATCGTTCGTTCGTCAAATTTTGCGTTGTATGGTGACATGTCTCGACGAGTGATGCAAACGATTCGTTTATTTTCGCCAGACGTTGAGGTGTACTCCATCGATGAGGCATTTATTGAACTCGATGGATTGGCTGGTAGAAATTATGAAAAAATCATGCGACAAATGCGTGCTGCTATTTTGCAGTGGACGGGTATTCCTGTCTCAGTTGGAATTGGCCACACAAAAACGCTTGCAAAACTCGCAAATCATTATGCAAAGAAGCATATAGAAACGCGCGGTGTCGCAAGTATTCCCAAAAACGCTGATGCAATGCTGCGATGCACCGAAGTGGATGATATTTGGGGCATTGGACGCAAGTGGTCAGAAAAATTACGAAATATCGGTGTAAATACGGCATTGGATTTGGCGTCGATGGATAAAGAAAATATCCGAAGGTCTTTTAATATCATCGCAATGAAAACGGCAATGGAATTGCGCGGGCACACATATTTTCGCATTGAACAAGCGCCAGAGCAACGAAAAACGTTATTGCGTTCCCGTTCGTTTGGAAAACCAGTGGAGTCATGGCATGAACTCTCAGAGGCAATTGCTTCGCATGCAACTCGCGCCTCTGAAAAGTTGCGTAACGAGAATCTTGTTGCAAAAGTGCTTCATGTATTTTTCCATACGAGTTTATTCAACCGCACTGATCCTCGAAATTCTGCGCATGCAACTGTGGAATTAATACCGCCGACAAACGTGACGCACACGATTATTAAAGCGGCGCTCAATGCCGCAAAACCGATGTGGAAATGTGGGTTTCGGTATAAGCGAGCAGGGGTGCAACTTATTGATTTGTCAAGCGGCCCAGTGCAGTGCAGTTTGTTTGATTCGCCCGAAGAACAGGAGAAGGACAAACGCATGATGGCGCTTCTAGACGCAGTAAATTCCAGCATGGGCGCTGGAACGCTACATTTTGCTGCAACCGGTTTTACCAAGGTCATGCAGATGAAACAATTGCAAAGATCACCTCGCTACACCACGAACTGGGATGAGTTACCCGAGTGTTTGTGCGGTTTGTGACAGATGCTTGCCTGCATGAGCGTTACACATCGTAGTTGCGAGAATGTGCTTGCAAAACAAGTAATGTTAGGAGTAAATCAAGGCGAGATTGAAATACCTACAACTCAAGGAGCGAACTATGAAAACGTTCATTTCAATTACCGCAGTAAGTGCAATGTCAATCATGCTTGCAATTACGAACCCACCTCCAGACTCGATTGAATTAACAGGAACCGTTCGCGATTTCAAAGAACAAGGGGGGTGCGGAAGTAATGGGCACCCCGATTTTGAAGTAACTCCATCGAAGGGATTTGGTCAATACTGTAAAAATATTGCAACGCAACTTGGTGCCGATGGCAAACCTGTATTTGTTGGCAACGGCAAAAAAGTACGATGGCAATGTACAGACAGCAATTACCAGCCAATTTGCTGGACGATGTACGATGCGTCGCAAGGCGATCACAATATTCGGTATAGACGTGGACAGTCTACTGGAGGAATTCAATCCGCAAGTTCATTCAACCAGTGGTACAACGACGTTGATGATGTGAATATCAATATTCCACTTACGATTAGACTAATGCGACAAGCAGATGGCAGTTACGTATTTGATGATCAACTCGATTCGCAGTACCAACAACTGGGTGGCTTTTTCCCCATAGAGAATCAGGGTTGGGGAAATCCGGGTGGTTCGCCAGACCGAAACTTTCACTTTACTTTTGAATTGCACACTGAATTTACGTACCAAGCAAACGGTGCGCAGTATTTCCAGTTTATTGGTGACGATGACGTTTGGGTATTTATCAATGGTCAACTTGTTATTGATTTAGGCGGCATTCACGGTTCAACAGAACAAAACGTAGATATCTCACGCCTTGGACTTGAAGATGGGGAGTCGTACACACTTGACTTTTTCTTCGCTGAACGACACCGCACGCAATCAAACTTTCGTTTTCAAACAAACTTGTTGCTTGAAGAAGCTGATTTGCCAGAAGGCGGTGGGTACGATTAAGAAGTCAGCGCTCTTGGGAAGAGGATGTTATTCTCGAGGTGAATGTGTTGGTGTGTGTCTTGCTCAAGTGCAGCAAGGCCATGCCACAAAGCGCGCCAAGTATTGCATGCGCCTTCTGGTGGCGTGAAATCGTTGGTGAGTTCACGAAGTTTTCGAAGTGCATCACCCGCTGAATCGTGTTCGTGCTCCATAACGGAAACAGGCCCGCTTGCATTTGCGCCTTGACCGTTTGCAATCATTGGGAACAAAATTTGTTCTTCTTTCATCATGTGCGAAAGAAGTTCTTCTTTCATCTCACAGAATACAGTTTCGATTGCTTGCAATCGCTCTGGGTCTTTTTCTCCATGTACCGCGTTTACTTTTTTCGCCATCATCTCAAGGCGGGGGAGTTCTTCTTTTAGTGAAACATGGTACGTTGAAACGATGTGCTCAATAAGATCAGTGAGTGGTGCATCGTTCCACTTTGTAGCGTCTTGCGTGCCTTCGAGTTCGCTGTTAATTTCAACAAGAATTTCGTCAACATTTAACCCACGCTTTTCGCAAGCTTTTTGAAGTGGTGCACCACCTCCGCAACAGAAATCAATGTTATGCCGAGCAAAAACGCGGGTTGCGAGCGGGAAGTTTGAGGCGATTTCGCCGACGGGTGTTTCAGTGGTTACTGGCATGGGTGTTCCGTTCATACAAAGTGGACATAAAGGTCACATTATATCATAGGCTCGCTGTATGTCAATACTTTGGCTTCACTTCGTGGATTGGAAGGCTCACCATGCGTACTTGCGTAAACTGCCGGTGCCCATCTCGACCGCTGTGGTACCCGTAGCCAGATTGGCAAGCGCCGACCCATGGTGTGCCCTGCGCACCTCCGCATGCTTTGTTGATACCAACCATGCCCGGAGTAAGTTGACGAGCGATTTTCATCGCATGCTCGACTTTGCCGTACACAGCACCACCTAAACCGTACGGCGTTTCGTTTGCGAGTGCGACGGCTTCCTTGTCACCTGAAAAACGTTGGATGCAACAAATTGGACCAAATGTTTCGTCGTGCATAATTTGCATATCGTGCGAACAACCTGTAAGCACAGTTGGCTCAATATAGTTGCCATGTGTTCCTCCGCCACAACGTAGAACAGCACCATCTTTGAGTGCTTGTTCAAGTTGTGTAAGCACGATGTCGCGTTGCATACTGCTGACCATTGGTCCTATCTTTACAGTTTCGTCTGTTGGATCACCTTGTTTCCATGTGCTTGTTTTAGCAAGAACGAGTTTTTCAAAATCATCAGCGATACTTTCTTCAACATAGACACGTTCAGTGCTTACGCAAACTTGACCGGAATTTCGAAAACTGTTTTGCACAGCAAAACTTGCAGCAGCTTCAATATCTGCATCTTCCAAAACAATCAATGCGTCTTTGCCGCCGAGTTCAAGGACAACCCGCTTCAATTCGGGTCCGCATGCGGTCAAAATTTTAGCGCCAACTTCGCGGGAACCTGTAAATGCAACAAGGTTGATGTCGCTTGTTACGAGTGCTTTCCCTTGGTCATCTGCACCGTGGACGATTTGTAGTACGCCCTCTGGAAGAAATTCGTTTAGTACATCAGCGTATGCTTGCCCGACGAGAGGAGTTTCTTCCGATGGCTTGAAAACAACGCAGTTACCTGCCATGAGTGAAGGCAAGATGCATTGTTGTGGCATGAGCATCGGAAAGTTCCAAGGCGTTATTGCAACGCTTACGCCAAGGGGATCTCGGAACAACATAGACCGAGTGTTTTCATCAGCCAATTCCTCTGGTTGGAAGGCTTCGAAAGCACTCACTAGTTCAGAAGCGAATTTGGATGCACCGTAACTTGCTTCGCCTTGTCCTTCGGGTGTGCTCTTACCCATTTCGGCAGTAATAAGAGTTCCAATATCAGAAGCTTTTTCAATAAGTCGGTCTGCAATTGGGCGCATCAGGGAGAGCCGGCCGTCAAGACCAAGAGCGTTCCATGCAGAATGCGCATCGCGTGCTCTTGCAACAATCGCTGAAATATCTTCAACGGGAGTGACAGGTACGCTTCCAACAACTTCACCTGTTGCTGGATTTATGGATTCGAGTGTTTGTGTTGCAGTTGCAGTCATGGTGTGGGTTCCTTTTTTCAGACTGCACATTATATATCACTATTGCGCTAGAGTTTCTCTCGCTCAAATCGTTGTTTTGAGCGTGCAATCGATTTCCTGAATTGCTCTTGCAACAATTCTTGGGATGGTATTTCTTTGCAGTAATCTGCAACATGGATTC
>JACNLR010000035.1 GCA_014381385.1 Planctomycetota bacterium
GGTTTTTGGCGTCAATATCTTTGTCGAAAATACGATTGGCTAGCATCGCGACATTTCTGGCAAAGAACATACATCCGACAATCAGTAGAAGTTGCCAACCGAAAGTTTCCCAACTGATTGTATGAGTATCTGTAGCAGCCATAAAACCACCTAGAATTGCAAAGGGCAACGCAAAAACAGTGTGTGCAATCTTGATATCCGAGAGAAGTTTTAACAGGGCACTTGCCATGAGGTGAGCATGATAGAATCTAATGACCATGGCACCCCAGAACACAGCAAAAAAACCAAAAACAGCAATTGTTCCAACTCGAGAAGAAGATTACCCGCAGTGGTATCAAGAGGTCATCAAAGCCGCTGACTTAGCTGAAACTTCCCCTGTGCGCGGATGCATGGTTATCAAACCGTGGGGATACGGGCTTTGGGAAAATATTCAACAAAATCTTGATGGACGGTTCAAGGCAACCGGACATAAAAACGCATATTTTCCGTTATTCATACCGCTTAGTTTTTTGCAACGTGAAGCAGATCACGTTGAAGGTTTTGCTAAGGAATGTGCAGTTGTCACGCATCACCGGCTTGAGCCAGACGCCGAAGGTACGCTGCAACCAGCGGGTAAACTCGATGAGCCACTCATTGTCCGTCCAACTTCGGAAACGATTATTGGTGAGATGTTTAGCAAGTGGATTGAATCGTATCGCGATTTGCCGCTCTTGATTAACCAATGGGCAAATGTGGTTCGGTGGGAGATGCGAACTCGTTTGTTTTTACGAACCGCAGAGTTTCTTTGGCAAGAAGGGCATACAGCCCACGCAACAGAGCAAGAAGCTATTGACGAAACATTGCAGATGCTCGACATCTATAAAGATTTTGCAGAAAACACAATGGCGATGCCAGTAATTACTGGCGCAAAAAGCGAAGGAGAACGTTTTCCTGGAGCTGTTGAAACCTATTCAATTGAAGCGATGATGCAAGACGGGAAAGCACTGCAATCTGGAACGTCGCACTTCCTTGGGCAAAACTTTTCAAGAGCGCAAGACATATCGTTCCAAAACGACAACAAAGAAGTTGAATTTGCATGGACTACAAGTTGGGGTGTTTCTACACGGTTGATTGGCGGGCTCATTATGAGCCACGCAGACGACGACGGCATGGTAGTTCCGCCACGCCTTGCACCTTCGCATATAGTCATTATTCCAATTACATTTAAAGCAGATGACCCAGAAGCTATTTTGAATTACTGCTATAAACTTGCTGACGATTTGGGAGTGCTGAATTACCACGGGCGAAACGTGACAGTCGAAATAGATAATCGCGATATTCGCGGCGGTGAAAAAACGTGGGGCTGGATTAAAAAGGGGATTCCAATCCGGTTGGAAGTTGGCCCAAGAGATATGGAGAACGATTCAGTATTTATGGCACGTCGTGATAAAGGGCACAAAGATAAGCAGGGCGTTCCCCGCGTAGAATTTATTGCAACAGTAACGGACATCCTCGATGAAATGCAACAAGGTCTTTTTGATCGAGCGCTTGCTCGCCGCGAAGCAGCAACAAAAACCTTTGATACCAAAGAAGATTTTTATGCCCATTTTGAAGGGGACGGTACTGGTTTTGTGTATGCACACTTTTGCGGTGATCCAGCCGTTGAAGAACAAATTAAAAATGATTTAAAGGTGACGCTCCGTTGCATTCCACTTGATGGACACGACGAAGAAGGCATGTGTATATTTAGCGGCAAACCCTCAAAACAACGTGTGTTGTGGGCAAAAGCGTACTAAATACAAAATAACATTATCGGCTCAAGTGGCAAGGGGAAGGCTGTCGATGTCTATTAACCGCCAATGGTGGGCGGCGGTCCACGAAAAACTCGGTTGTTGCTGGAAGAGCAACAATCGTTTTTTCTTGGGATAGGTTGCACATATGGTAGCGCGAGGTATTCTAGAAGTATGAAGAACAACGGACCATTTTCATTTGCGATAGCACTTGGCGCAGAGCATATTCCTGCTGTTGCATCTGTGCAACAAATTGTTGCAGCGCAAGTACCCGGTAAGGTGTCCTTTGATGGCGTTGATGTTACATGTGCCAAACCGTTGCAACTTTATACTCGCACAGCAGATCGCATCGAAGCAGCAACGCGAATTGCAACTGGTCAACATATAGATATTCAAGCGTAACGTTTTTCTTCAGGCAAATCAAAACGTAAAATTGCACAGCCTTTTGGCATGGCCATCGTCGCGTTTGTGACACCAACTGGCAGAAGAATCGTTGTACCAGTTGGCGCGTCAACCGGAATAGTGTGGGAAATTTTTGCGTGACCTTGGACAACCATAAAAACAGCGGGCGTATCGTCAATGACCAAATCCAATGTGGTATCCGTTATTGCTTCGAGTCGTTCAATGGAAAAGTATGGTGTATCAATAAAGTGCGTTGTTAAGAAGTCGCCGCATTGCAGCGGCTCAGGGTTAGCTATGGATAACAAGGGTGCATCAAAGTCGATACATTCCATTGCTTGGTCAACATGCATTTCTCGATGCGTTCGTCCCCAATCCCAAATACGAAATGTCGTATCACTTGGAGTTTGCACTTCAGCAACAAGCACGCCAGCACCAAGAGCGTGGCACGTGCCACTTGGGAGGTAATAACACTCACCCTTTTTGACCTCTATGGCACGAAGTAGGTCGGGAACGGTGTTTTGTTCAATAGCATCTCGGAGAGATTCCTCAGTTACACCGTCCTTTAAGCCTACGTAAATGAGACCTTCTGGGGTTGTATCGAGGATTACCCACGCTTCGCTTTTGAGGTGTGCTTCTGGATGGCTTGCTGCGTAGGCAACGCTCGGATGAACTTGAACGGAAAGATTGTCGCAAGCATCGAGGAACTTTATAAGTAAAGGGAAGTTGCTATCAAGCGGTTGTCCTGCAAGTGGGCCGTTAGAAATAATACTTTGACCATCTTGAATTGTTATTGGTAAGTCAGCGAGTTCCCATGACTCACCGATCGAAACGCCTTCGGGTATATTCTTTCCGAAATTTTTAAGTGTTTGTCCTCCCCAAACTTTTGCTTTCAGAATTGGTTCAAAAGTTAGTGGGTAGGGTTCCATCACATCATCATGCCAGTAATCTGTGCATCAAATACGAATTTTCCATCGACAAATCCTTGCGCGTCACAGACAAAACGTCGGCGTTGAAATTTCCGAATTATTGAGACAAGCACAAGCGTAGAGTTAGGTTGGACTTGCCCACGAAACGAACAGTTATCGCAACGCGTAAAGCCCATGAAGTGATTTGATTCGGCATTAAGGTGGTAGAGAATACTGCTAATTTGCGCAGCAGCTTCGATCATTAAGACGCCGGGATAAATCGGTCTACCCGGAATGTGCCCAGCAACCCAAAATTCATCTTCTTTGACTTCTTTGATTCCCACAGCAAGTTGGTTATCGTTGCGAATGTATGCAACATGATTTAGTTGACGCATATCGCCTGCTTGGGGATTAATCTCGCCGACTCCCTCGGCAGATATTGCAACTGCTTTTAAGTCAATCGTTGAAATGTCTATAAGGGGTTCAATAGCCATACATGGGAAGGGTATCAAAGAAATAGGCCCAAGCGATGCTTGGACCTTTTCTTTAATTCGTTCTCTTGCGTTACCCGTCGCTTCGGAGGTTCAAAACATCTTTTCGAACATCTTGCGCTGCGGACTTGATTTCTTGCATCGCTTTTCGAACGCGAGTACCAGCAGCCTTATTACCGCCTTCGCATTTTGCCATATCATCAGTCACGTTTTGTACTAGTTGAGCTAATCGGTCGTATGATTCCATTTCAAGTGCCTCCAAAGCGTTGTACTAGGTTTGACCCTAGTGGGTTGATTCGAGCGGGCTTATGATAGCCCTTATATTGCATTTCAATGCATTGTTTATCGGCTAGGAGGGCTTTGCAACCCCTTAATTGCATAAAAATGGCAAAAATTAGGGTTTTGTACGGTAAAAAATGAAGATTTATACCCGAAGTTGGGCAATTTCGAGGCATTGATCGCTGTAACCATGCTGAATTGGCGCAATGATTTCGTCGCAGAAATCGTCAACTTGCTCGGCAGCACGACCCACAAAACTCGTTGGATCGGTAACCATAGTTACATCTACGCCCATAAACATAGCCTCTTGAGCGAGCCTCTCTAGGAGATCATTTGAGGTGCCTTTCTCTTTTATGAGGCGAGCAACTTCAATAGCATGACCTCGAACAACCTCGTGGGCATCTTGCCTATCAGCGCCATTTTTTACAGCTTCCATCATGAGGCGCTCGGTAGCGAGAAATGGCATTTCCTGTTCTAGATTTGCTGTAACGCGTGCTTTGTGCACGATAATGCCATCCGAGATGTTGCAAAGAACGTCAAGTAGACCGTCCAACGCCAAAAAAGACTCAGGAAGAACAAGGCGCCGGTTCGCAGAATCGTCGAGCGTGCGTTCCATCCACTGCACGGCAGCAGTTTGCAGAGCATTTGGCGGCATGTTCATAACGAACCGAGCAAGGGAGCAAACGCGTTCGCAACGCATAGGATTTCGCTTGTATGCCATTGCGGATGAGCCTATTTGTTTTTTCTCAAACGGTTCTTCAAGCTCACCGCGGTTAGCGAGGAGACGAAGGTCAGTTGCAAATTTATGTGCAGCTGCAGCAATGGCGGCAATGGAAGATAGAATCTGTGCATCAACAATCCGTGGATAGGTTTGCCCCGTGACAGACAGACGCTTGTCTGTTGGCCAGCCCATTTTTTCGGTGACCATCGCATCAAGTTGTAGAACTTTCTCGTGGTCACCATCAAACAAATCAAGGAAAGATGCTTGCGTGCCTGTAGCGCCCCGCACACCACGAAACCGCAATGCGTCGATGCGAAATTCAAGGTCTTCGAGGGTGAGTGCGAGCTCTTGTGCCCAAAGTGTTGCTCGTTTACCGACGGTTGTTGGTTGCGCTGGCTGGTAATGTGTAAAGCCGAGGGTAGGTAGGTTGCGGTATTGTTTTGCAAAATTTCCAAGGTTGCAAATCACACGTGCAAGTTTGGTTGCAATAAGTTTCATTGCATCGCGAAGTTGCAACATCTCTGTGTTGCAATTGACAAACTGGCTGGTTGCACCGAGATGGATAATCGAGCGTGCACTCGGCGCTGCATCACCAAGTGTGTGGACGTGTGCCATGACATCGTGGCGAAGTTCTTTTTCGTAGTTTGCTGCTGCTTCAAAATCAATATCGTCGAGGTGTGCCCGAAGATCTTCGATTTGGGTATCTGTAATTTCCAGACCAAGTACTTGCTCAGATTCAGCCAATGCAAGCCATAGACGGCGCCAAGTGCCGATTTTACGCATTGGCGACCAAATTTCCTGCATCTGAGGGGATGCATACCGTCCCGAAAGTGGTGACTGATATCCAGCGTGCTCATCCATTCCCGTATTGTACCGCAATACGGCTACCACTCGCGTTGCGGTTTATTGGAACAAGCCTCTTGGTACCGTCCCCATTAGAATGGGGAAATGGCTTGGATGAGCGTGCTTGGGATTCCTGCAGCGGTATACGTAATGAGTATCGTTGCACTTATGGTTACTATTTCCCAGAAGTCGCAAAAACCATTTTTGTTGGTAGGTGTAGGTGTCTTGAGCGCTGGGATTTATATGTTGCATAGAGTTTCAATTGTTGAAGTGGAACCTATGCAAGCAAGACACCGCATTGCACTGCAACACAGAAAGTCTTTGTATGGTGTTTCTTTTCTACTCCTCATGGTAGCGCTGGTCATCTTTGGTACGTTGCAACCATGGCTCCTCGTACTTGCAAGTGGGGCGATCGTTGGTGTACTTGTATATGGGCGAAAAATTCTTCATGCGCCACTTCGAAATAGAACATTCGTAAAACCGTTTGCGGTTGGAAGTGCAATCGCTGTATTCGCTTGGGTGCTTAATGACTGTTCGAATGTTACTTGGACGCTTGGCGCGTTTATACTGCTTTGTAGTGCAGATGCACTCCTCTGCGATCTTGTTGATTCAAAATACGACACGGCTACCGGCTGCCAGACGATTGCTTCAAGGTACAGCACTTTCGTTGTTTGGAGTATCGCGGGGTCGCTTTACATTATTGGTGCGCTCAGCCTTCAGACGACTGTTGGTTGGTTGTTTTTGCTTTTATTCCCAGCGCCGTTATTTGCAACAAAGTTTTTGCGAACGATAGTCGATGTGCGTCCAGTTCTCGTACTCCTGCTAGCATGGTCATTATGACAAGTGTCGATTGGGTAATTTCAATAGCTTGCGCGTATCTAGCAGGAGGTATTCCGTTTGGGGTATTAATCGCAAAAACGAAGGGCGTTGATATTCAAGAACATGGCTCAAAAAATATTGGAGCGACGAACGTCGGCAGAGTGCTTGGAAAAAAACTGGGTATCCTCTGTTTTTTACTCGACGTACTCAAAGGCGCACTTCCAGTTTTGGTAGTGGGCCTATATGCAGGATTGTTTGGGCAAGCAATGGAGCACGTTGGAACAAACGAGATGTTGTTATGGATTTGTGTTGCACTTGCTTCGCTTTTGGGACATATGTATTCGCCGTTCTTAAAATTTGGTGGCGGGAAAGGGGTCGCTACAACGTTTGGTGGGATGGTTGCGATGTGGCCTCTTTTAACAGTACCTGTGCTCATCGCCTTTCTTGCTTGGTTGATTACTCTGAAGGCTACAAAGATGATATCGCTTGCGAGTTTGATTGCAGCTGTTGTCCTTTTTACAGATTCAATCGCTTCAGTCATGCTCAACACAACCGTTGAACACGCGTGGCCTCTCCTTGCAGTAACGGGGCTCATCGCTGCTATGGTTTTTTGGAAGCACCGGACGAACATTGGCAGAATCGCTCGAGGTGAAGAACCTAAAATTGGGTCGGCGACGAAGTGACAATTTTTTGCAATGAAAAAGTAGCGCAAGAAATACTTGCAAAGGGTGACTGGATTGTAAGCAGTGCAACCGATGAAATCAAAAAGGGAATTGAAGCGGGATGCCACACTATTTTTATTGGCGATAAAACAGATACAATATGTCCGTCACTTTTTGCGCCAACTATTGACGATGCAAAGCGATTTATCAACGCATTCGAACGAGCGCATTAATCTCCAAAACACGTTCTTACCGCGCGAGCGGCGCGAATAAAACGATGCTCTTTTGGAACAAGGCGCTGTTTACCAGCAGTGTCGAGAATATTTTTTGCCTCTATATGCCCGTCGCACAATGCTACCATCGTGTTGAATTCCCCACGCATTGCTAGTTCAAAAGCAGCGGTTGCGAACGTTGTTGCGATAACGCGGTCAGTTGCGGCTGGCTCGCCACCACGCTGGATGTGCCCAAGCGTAGTGGTTCTACTTTCAATACCAGTTTTCTCTTCAATCATGGTTGCAACGTGCCTGCCGATGCCACCAAGTCGGATCGGATCGTGGCTTTTTTCGATATGCATGGAGACGACTTGCTCTCCACCTAACGGGCGCGCACCTTCGGCGCAAGCGATAATGGAAAAACCACTCTGGTCACTTCGTCGGCTCTCAACAAACGCACAAATGTTGTCAATATCAAAAGGAATTTCTGGAATCAAAATCACATCCGAACCTGAAGCAAGACCGCTTGCAAGCGTAAGCCAACCTGCGTTCCTCCCCATGAGTTCACACACCATAACTCGGTGGTGACTATTCCCAGTGGAGTGCAAGCGATCGAGCGCCATAGTCCCAATGCGTGTTGCGGTTGTGAAACCTATAGTGAGATCAGTGCCATAAATATCGTTGTCAATAGTTTTTGGGATACCAATACATCGCAAGCCCGCTTCAACTAATGGTTTGGTACAGGTAAACGTGCCGTCTCCGCCTATGACAAAGAGTACATCAATAGAGTGTTCTTCCACCGTCGACATACATCTGTCTACGGCGTTTGAATATAATGGCGTACCGCTTTCATCCCTCCCTTCGTAATATTTTTCGGGAGAACATTTGTTATTTGTTCCAAGGATTGTCCCGCCACGAGTAAGTATGCCAGAGAGTTCATCAATACCAAGTTTTTGCACGCGGTTTTCTATAAGTCCTTGGTACCCGTCCCTGATTCCAACAACCTCTATTCCATCGTGATACAGCGCTGATTTGCCGATTCCTCGAATTGCTGCGTTGAGTCCGGGGCAGTCGCCGCCGCCTGTCAATATACCGATGCGTTTTATTCTTTTCATAGGTTACATATTTTGATTATCGGG
>JACNLR010000078.1 GCA_014381385.1 Planctomycetota bacterium
ACGTGTTGCATAATGTCGTCTGGCACCCCGTCGACTTCTTCACCATTCATAATTATTGTCATTGCATCATTATCAACGATAGCTTCAATGTCCCTTTCCATTTCAGATCCAGTATTGCTCGTTGTTGTACGAGGTTGTTCTGTTTTATTACATGCCGTAAGCACAAAAATTGACGCTACAGAAAGAGTTGTAATCAAACTATTCATTCCTATCTCCTTTAGTTAATAATATAAGGCAGAATAACGTGTTTTGCTTCGTTAGATTGCGTACTCACTCATCTGTTTCAGAAAAAGAAATAGATACCCTTTCTATCTGTGTTTCCGTCGCTTGAATGGTTGTGAAAACCATGTTTTGAATCTCAACCACTTCACCGACCTCGGGAACATGACCAAGGTTTGCAAGAATAAATCCAGCTATAGTGTCATACTCCTCGTCTTCTGGGAGTGAGAACCGCAACGCATCGTTAAGGTCAGCTAAATTATATCGCCCATCAATTTCAACAAGGTTGTCCTGAACGCGGATCATTTCGGGTTCATCGGATTCGCCGTCGTCGTGTTCGTCGCGAATCTCTCCAACGATTTCTTCGAGGACATCCTCAATTGTTACTAGACCTGCAGTACCACCATATTCATCAATGACAACTGCCATATGCACTTCACTCTTTTGAAAATCTGCAAGTAACTCTTGCACTGGCTTTGTGTCTGGAACAACTATTGGTTTCCGCAAAATGCTTTTTAGTTGAAAACCGTTCGCTTGCGCGCCCAAGAAACCTACCAAATCTTTTACATAAAGTATGCCAATAATTTGATCGAGGTTTTCCTCAAATATTGGAATGCGCGAACGCCCAGATTCCAACACAAACGATCGTATAGCAGAAATGTCGTTCGTCATTTCTATGCCTTCTATATCAGTTCGCGGGGTCATGATTTCACCAACGTCGGTGTCGTGTAAATCAACAACGTTTTCTAACATTTCAGCTGCTTCTGCGGGAATTCCACCCTCTCGTTGTGAGTGCTCAATGGAACGAAGAAGTTGTTCTTCAACTGCGTTTAGTCCCTCACCCTTTTTTAAATTAGCACCAGTCAACCGTCTTGCAATTTCAGCGAGACCTTCAGTCCACCAGCGGATGATTGGATTTACAAGCGAGGCTGTCCGAATGATTAGCCAACTTCGTGTTACTGCACTAACTGGTATCGCCCTTGCAAGAGCGCCTGCTACAACAGAAGCGAAAAACCAAAATACGACAATGCCAATAGTCTGGCCAGTAAAAAGTGCAACAACAGTTAATGGTTTCGTGTAAAACAAGAGAACGAAACCAAGCATTACGTATCCAAAAAACATCGTCTTCACAATAGTTAGTGATTGTAAAACCGTCTCATATTGAGATTCAATCCAAAGACCCCGTTCTGGTGCACCTCTTATTTCCATTTCATGTCTTAGCACAAGAGGAGTATTCATCATCATTGCGCGCTCAACTGTTGCCACCCATGCACCAATAATCGTAAACAAAATAATTAAAACCCAGATTGTTCCAATCATGTCTCACTACTCCAAACAGCACCGACGCCTATTGCTGAAAGTACACGGTCTTCTTCTTTATGCATCAGTTCATGCGCTTCTTCATTATGATCATCAAAACCACAACAGTGCAATATGCCGTGCACAATGTAGAGCAGTAACTCATTTTGTAATGCATGCCCGCGCTTCGTCGCTTCAATATCTGCAACATCTATACAGACAGCGATATCTGCATGCAAAGAATTTTTGTCGCGGCTGTAATCAAAAGTTAAAACGTCGGTCGTTCCTTCAACACCGGAATGTTTTACGTGTAACTGTGACATCTCTTCATCAGTAACAATACGAATTGAAACATCTGAGTAATCGCGGTGCAAAAAACAAAGCGCGTTGTGCGTTTGTTCTTCTAACCAGTTGTAATCGATATCGGCATCACCTTGTACGGTGATGTTTGCCGGCGGAGGTTGGTCCAATTGTTCTTTTGTCTCTTCCATTTCTGTACATAATATACCGTCAAAACCAATAAAAACAAATTACTAGGTTGTAATGGGGGTTATTGGAACTAAAGACGGCTTACAGCGTGCCTCAAACTCGCTTCGGTATTTATTAACAATTGTCCTAGCAGCCCAACTATTGCCATCTGAAAGGCCACAAATAGTTGTACCTGGCATAATCCCCATGGAGTTGGAAACCTCTAACACTTGATCCAGATCATTCATTGATCCTTCGCCAGATTCAATTCTACAAAGCAATTTGTAAATCCAGTCTGCGCCCTCTCTGCAAGGCGTGCACTGACCGCAAGATTCATTCTTAAAGAAACGTGCGATGTTACGAGCGACTGCAACCATATCCGTGTCTTCGTCAAAGACCGTCGGGCACGCTGTGCCAAGTCCCATGACGCTGTATTTCTTGCCAATGTCGAAATCCATTTCTGCGTCAAATTGATCTGGTCCAAGAATTCCCATACTCACACCGCCAGCGATGGCGCCTTTAAATTTTCGTCCACCCTTCATACCACCCGCAAATTCTTCAACAAGCGTTCGAAGTGTGATGCCAAGTTCCGCTTCAAAAACATCTGGGTTGTTTACATGACCAGACACGCCCATTAGTTTTACGCCATAACTTGCTGGGCCGCCTATGGTAGATTCGCAACCAAGCGATTTCCACCAAGATGCACCGCGCTCAATAATGAGCGGAACAGCAGCAAGCGTTTCAACATTGTTTATAATTGTTGGTCTACCAAACAAACCACTGACGGCTGGGAAGGGCGGTTTAATTCTTGGCCAGCCACGTTTGCCTTCAACGGCTTCGAGTAATGCTGTTTCCTCACCACAAATATAGGCGCCTGCACTACGGTGTTGTGTACACTCAACTGCGAAACTACTTGCACCGTTCATAAGACCTTGGGCGCCAAAAATTCCATTTGCATATGCTTCGTCAATTGCATTTTGCATGATTTTTGCTTGCTCAACCCATTCGCCTCGAATAAAAAAGTATGCAATGTCGAGTTGACAAGCGTAGCAGGCGATTGCGATTCCCTCAATTACCGAGTGCGGATCATAATCAACAAGCAAGCGGTCCTTAAAAGTTCCGGGCTCCGCTTCGTCGCAATTAATGCACATGTATCTTGTTTTGCCGTCTTGCTCTGGTAAGAACGTCCATTTTAATCCACACGGAAAACCCGCGCCGCCACGACCTCGTAATTCAGCGTCCTTAACGATATTCACGAGCTCTTCTGGTGACTTCAGCAAGGACTCTTTTAGAGTGTTGTAACCACCAGTTGCAACATACTCATCAAACGTCACGGTGTGTCGTTTCGAGCGTTCTGCCGGAATGTTCCTTGTTAGAAATCGATCAGTCAATTGCGCCATCCTCTTCTCTGATTTCAATTTCATCAATAGTTGTTCGGCGAAGGGTGACATTACCTTCTTTTTTTACTTCAACGGTTCGCTTCACTTCTGACGTCGCTGAATCGCTTTTTACAGCTTGAATGATATGCCCAACAAATTCTCCTAGGCATCGCATGATTGGTTTTTTGTTCTGGCTTGCCATCATGACTCTTCCCGAAGCCTATCAACAATTTCATCTACCATAGAAATTGAAAGGTTGTTGTGTTGTTTGCCATTAACAAGCGCGCAGGGAGCAAAATCGCAAGAGCCTATGCATTCCATGCCGAGCAATGTAAATTTTCCGTCCTCTGATGTTTCGTGCACATCAACGCCAAGTTTGGACTTTAAGTGATCCATAAGCGCTTGATGACCACAGACCTCACAAGCAACGGACTGGCAAATTCCGATCACATTCTTCCCTAACGGTTCGCTTGAATAGTCTTCATAAAACGACACCACATCAGCAACTTGCGCAGGAGAAATGCCAAGAACTTTTGAAACTTCCACCATCGCTTCCCATGGTATGTACCCGTACATGTGTTGCACTTCGTGCAGCGTGGTCATTAATGCGCCTTGTCCTGTCGCATACCTAGGCATAATGTCCTTGGTGATTTTTTCAATCAATGCTGGCGTTAAATAGGGTTCGTCGCGCTTTTCAATTTTTGTGTTTGCTGATTGTTTTGCGATCCAAGCCATAGTGTTTCCTTAGCGATCCAACTCTGCTGCAATAATGTTTAACGAACCTAATATTGCAACAAGGTCTGCGAGCTGATGCCCTTCAAACATTTTTGCAAACATTTGAAAGTTAATAAATGAACATGGACGCGGTGCCACTCTCCATGAATTTGGCCCACCGTCTGTGACGAGGAAGAAACCGTATTCGCCGTTTGGCCCTTCAATTGCTGCATAACATTCACCTACCGGCGATTCCCAACCGCGATTTGGCATTATCATTTCAAATTGTTGGATTGTTCCCTCGATAGAGTTGTACACATTTTCTTTTGGAGGAAGGTGTACGCCACCACCAGGATGAACGTCCAACGGACCGTCTGGAATATCGTCAATAAGTTGCCGAATAATACTGCACGATTGTTTTATTTCTTCAAGGCGGACGTGGTACCGAGCGAGGCAGTCGCCTGTTGTCGCAATCGGGACATCGAACTCCACTGCTTTTGCACCTTGACCATCCCAGTTATCTTCAAAGCAAAGGAAGGGGTCATCCTTGCGCAAGTCTCGTGTTACGCCGCAGGCACGAGCAAGGGGGCCAGTTAAAGACCAAGCAGTCGCTTCCTCTTTTGTGATGGTGCCAACACCCTCAACGCGGTCAATAAAAATCCGGTTTGTGTTGAGGAGCGTTTCGATATCGCCAATTGCTTTTGGCATTCGTACATCAATAAATTTGTGCACCATTTTCTGAAACGTTGCTTCGCAAGGTAAATCGTTTTTCAATCCACCTACTCGGGTGTAGTCGGGGTGAAAGCGCTGCCCAGAAACGTAGTCCATGATGTCGTAGACATGCTCGCGCTCGTTGAATCCGTACAAAAATCCTGTAAAAGCTCCAAGGTCAAGCGCTGCTGCGCCAACGCAAAGCAAGTGGTTTTGAATTCGGCCGAGTTCACAAAGTATTGTTCGGATCACTTTACACCGTGGCGTCAAATCGATATCGAGTAATTTTTCTACCGCGTGGTGCCATGCAATGTCATTAACGATCGGGCTTACATAGTCCATCCGGCTAACGGTGCAGACATATTGGTCAAAGTTAGAGTGCTCGCCTAATTTCTCAAAACCACTGTGTAAATATCCGATGTGAGGCGTTGCATTTACAACCCGCTCGCCGTCAAGTTCTAAAACGATTCGCAAAGTTGTATGCGTTGCTGGATGCTGGGGACCGAAATTTAAAATCCATCGATCGTCGCATTCTGCTCGTTCTTGAAGTTCATCAAGTGTTTCGATATCTAAATCGTACGCTTCTTGCATTGGTGTAAGGGTGTAAGACATTTGAATGGAGCATTATAGTGCTCCCAACCACACATTTGGCACCATTTCTGGGGTCAGACTCCACTGGGGTCAGACTCCTTTGGGGTCTCCGTTGGGGTCAGACTCCTTTGGGGTCTCCGTTGGGGTCAGACTCCACTGGGGTCAGACTCCATGTGCCTGTGGGATTAAACGCGGAAAATAGCGCCCATCTTTTTGCCCATTAAAACACTTGCACCTATTAAAGTAACTGCCAAAAGAGCCATGCCCCAAACACCCATTGCACTCGCTATGTACGGACCATCGCCAAGACGCTCAAAAAGCGTATAAATAGCCTTTGTTATTGGATAATGCGATTCGCGCTGTGCCAAGATAAGGGAGTCAGACACTTCAAGCATGGCAAAACTAAATGCGAGAAGACCGCCAGCAATCAAATTCGCCATGATGAGTGGAATAATTATGGTCCGAACTGCTCGAATTCGACCCGCACCAAGATTCATCGCAGCTTCTTCTAACTCACCGCTGGTTTGTTCAAGACCCGCAACAGTTGATCGCACTACGTATGGAAGTCGCCGCACTCCGTAGGCAATCACGAGCAACAACATCGGGTTCGGATTTGCGCCAAGCACATCGATCCATCCTTCAAGTGGATCACCCTCGCCAAATGGCCATCGCAATGTCATCGCAACATACCCAAATGCCATGACTAGCCCCGGCACAGCAAGTGGAAGCATCGACAAGGCATCAAGCAAAGAACGTCCTTTAATCTTCGTACGTACGATAATGTAACCGATCAATATTCCAATAAACATATCCATTACAACCGCAAGTGTCGAATACAGCAAACTGTTTCGTATTGAACCAACCGCAAGCTGATGGCTCAGTGCACCTTCAAAATGCTCGGTCGTCCAACTCGTTGGTAAGACAGATTTATACCAAGAACCTTCTACTGCCAAAGATGTAAATAACACAGATATATGTGGTAAAACTGCAAGGCCAATCACTGTTGTAAAGGCTGCCATCGCGATCCAACCTTTAAGTGTTGACAGTTTTTCTGGTGCCGATTGCACAGATGCTTTGGAATACATCGCATACGCTTTTCCGCCGAAAACCATTTTTCCTAGCAGGTAAAATATTACCGCTGCAAACAACATAACCGCCGTTAACGCGTATGGTTCTTGCGATGTATTCATCTCTTTTATACCGTTAAAGATTTGCACGGGAGTTACGACTTGGTAGTCAAACATCAGCGGCGTGCCAAGTTCAGTAAATGACCAGATAAATACAATCGTTGCTCCTGCAAAAAGTCCGGGGCGAATCAACGGGAGTACGATTTGCCTAAACTTTTGCCATGGCGTTGCCCCCATGTTCTCTGCAGCCTCTTCAAGAGCGGGGTCAAGATTCGCTAGAGCTGCTGTGGCGTTTAGGTATAAAATTGGATAGAGGTGCAGGGCTTCGATAAAGACTATCGCCCAGAACCCACCGTTACCGACGAAGTCGTACCCCTCAGAAAAAAGACCCACGTCGACCAATAACGTGTTGATTGCTCCGTATTTACCAAGAAGGTGGTGCAAACCAATTGCGCCAACAAACGGCGGAAGGATGAGGGGAACGAGAACAAGGGCTGAGAAAACACCCTTGAACGGAAACGTATATTTCGCAGCCAGCGTTGCAAGGGGGAGCGCAATAATAATACAGACGAGCGTGGTTCCAACTGCGATTCCGAGGGCGTTTAGGAACCCATCAAACAAAACTGGGTCGTTAAATACCGTCAAAATGTGATGGAGTGTAAAGCCGCCATCCCGACCCTCGAAACCACCCTGCACCGTCAACCAAATTGGATACAGCAGAAATGCTGCAAAAAACGCAAACAACCCTACCATTATCGCTCTGGGCGCATATTTCCTTTTCCTCATCACCGCAGTGTACCTTGGGGTCAGACTCCTTTGGGGTCAGACTCCTTTGGAGTCTGACCCCAAAGGAGTCTGACCCCAAAGTGTTATAAAGCCGAGGTTCTGCGGAAAAGCAGTGTTATAGAAAAACCGCAGTTTATTGAGTAGTCACGTAAAACTTGTATATGTTGTTGGGCATGGCGCGTCCAAACAGAATTTTTGAAGATAATCACTACTACCATCTTGTAAATCGAGGTGTCGATAAACGCAGAACCTTTGACGATACAGAAGATTACACAGAGTTCATCAATTTGTTAGAAAAAGGCTGTGTTCGCTACAAAATGAATGTGATTGCATTCTCGCTCATGCCAAATCACTACCACATTTTGGTACAAATAAAACCTGGCGATAACGTTAGCGCATGTATACAGTGGGTTACCGGTGAGTACGCAAAATACTACAACCGGAAAAATGGTAGAACTGGGCACCTATGGCAAGGAAGATTTTTCTCGAAAGAAGTTCCGGAAGGGCGTGAACTCGGTTCAACTTGGAGATATGTCGAACAAAATGCCTATAGAGCAAACCTTGTTGCTAAATCAGAACATTGGAAGTGGGGCTCTGCTTACATAAGAGCAAATAATGTTTCAAAACCACGGGTTATAGAACCTTCATGGTGGGGAAGAGTTGAATTAAAAAGATGGTGGTCAAATGAACCTCTTAACCAAGAAACTGTCGTAAAAATACGAAGGCGTGTTCAACGCAAAAAACTCGACATGCATAAAGAAAAACAAATTGAGTAAACTGATATTTTTACCAGTAGGAAATTAACAGAATTAAGTCAGTAACATCAACCTTACCATCCACGTCTACGCCTTCAATACCACCACCCGAAACACCCCTAGCAACAATGAGCAACA
>JACNLR010000041.1 GCA_014381385.1 Planctomycetota bacterium
GGCAGTTTGTCCGATGCATGGTTTAGTAAGCCGATGTATGACATCGAACAGGTTTGGCTCGACCGAGCAGTTGTAGACGGCAATGCGGAGTTAGTGGAACGCGTGCGTCTAATGCATAAAACGAATGGTGATGTTGAAGAGGTTGTTACAGAACGACTAGAAGTAGGCGATAACGTTTCTCTCTCTTCTTACGCAGAAAATATGGAATACTCTGCTTGGGTTGGTTATAGAGTTGGCAGTACCGTCTTGCCTAACTTTCAAGTCCTCTGGCTAGCAGATGCATTGACACAGGAGAATGTAATTCCACAACGATATATTGTACGAACGACACTGTACGGTAGTTTTTATATTGTTGCTGCTATTTCTATTGGAGTAATACTTTTTCAACGCAGAGAAGTTTCATAGGGCTATGGCGAACTCCAAAAAGTTCATACGTATCACTGGGGCGAACGAACATAATCTTAAAAATATAGATGTAAAGATTCCGAGAGATGCGCTTGTAGTGATTACAGGCGTGTCTGGTTCTGGCAAAAGTTCGTTAGCGTTTGACACCCTGTTCGCTGAAGGGCAGCGAAAGTACATGGAATCGCTAAGTTCGTATGCTCGGCAATTCTTGACCCAGATGGGTAAGCCAGATGTAGAATCGATCGAAGGTCTCCCCCCTACAATTGCAATTGCGCAGAGATCCGCAAGCCATAACCCAAGGTCAACAGTTGCTACAACGACTGAAATTTACGATTACCTACGACTGCTTATGGCTCGTTGTGGTACACCACATTGCTGGCACCTTGACGCAAAGGGCAAAACTTGTGGCAAAGTGATAGAGACTACTACGATTACGCAAATAATCCAAAGCATTGCAAAGATAGCTTCGGGAACTAAAGTATTAATTTGCGCACCTGTTGTTGTTGGCAAAAAAGGCTACCACCGAGATGTGTTAGAAGATTTACGAAGTCAGGGATTTGTTCGTGCTAGAGTAAATGGCGCATTAGTGGATTTGAGGGATGTGCTTCTTAATGATAGTGATAATCCTTTAGAACTAGGCAGATATGAATTGCACGATATCGAGGCAGTTGTTGATCGACTTGTTGCGGATGCAGATATCCGCGACCGTATAGCAGACTCTGCGGAAGTCGCAATGCGTCTAAGCGGCGGTTCGATGCTCGTGCTTACCGAGACAACAAAAGGCTGGGAAGAAGCACGATACAGTGAACATTTCGCTTGTCCGGAACATCCACAATGCAGTATTTCAGAACTTGAGCCCCGTTTGTTTTCGTTTAATTCACATTTTGGTGCATGTAAGCGTTGCGATGGGCTTGGAGCAGTGCACGAATTTGACCCTGAGCTCATCGTCCCCAATCCAACGATTTCGATTACGAAAGGTGCAGTTATTCCATGGCACAGGGCTGGTCCTGCAGTGCGCCGTAAATATAGAAGGCAACTGAAAAAATTCTGCGAAATGGTTCAAGTGCCAGCAACAACGCCGTTTGCAGAGTTATCTAAGTCAGAAAAAAAACTACTATTGCAAGGCGGGACAATCAAAGGATCACGTACGAGATATACAGGAGTAATTCCTGAACTTGAAAAAAGATTCAAGCAGACGGAATCAGATAATGTTCGGGCTTGGCTTATGTCGTTCATGACAAAGATGACTTGTCCCTCTTGCTATGGTCAGCGTATCAAGATTGAAGCAAGAAATGTAACAGTCGAATCTGATACTGGGGAGCATTCTATTTCTGCACTTACAGAGATGACCATCGGATGCGTACTTGAAAGAATTAAGAATTTACAATTTAAAGAAGAAGTTGCAATGATTGCTGCGCCAATCCTAAAAGAGATCAGCAATCGTTTGACTTTCTTAGTTTCCGTTGGTCTTGATTACCTTTCTCTCAATAGAACAAGTGGCACCTTGTCTGGTGGCGAAGCACAGCGGATTCGGCTCGCAACGCAGGTAGGTTCAGGCCTTGTTGGTGTTTGTTATGTTTTAGATGAGCCAACGATTGGTTTACATGCCAGAGATACCAAGCGACTCCTTGCTACGCTAAGACACCTTTCCGATATAGGCAATACTGTTCTCATTGTTGAACACGATGAAGGGATCATGCGCAGTGCAGACCATGTCATTGACGTTGGGCCGCTAGCGGGTTTACACGGCGGAGAAATAATTGCCCAAGGCACAGTGTCTACAATAGAAAAAAATAGAAGTTCACTAACGGGTAAGTACCTGTCTAAAAAACTTGCCGTGCCAATACCTAAAGAGAGACGCATCGGTTCGCAAGAACTTAAAATTGTACGAGCACGTAAAAACAATTTACACGATGTGTCAGTTGCAGTTCCGTTAGGCTGCCTTGTTTGTGTTACAGGTGTTTCGGGGAGTGGTAAATCATCCCTCGTTAACGGTGTTGTTCTTGCAGGAATTAGAGCACTCTTGCAAAAAAAGAAAATGCCAATTGACCTTTGCGATAGCATCAAGAAGCCCAATGCAATTGATCGCGTTATCGAGGTTGACCAATCTCCCATAGGAAGAACGCCGCGCTCAAACCCTGCTACGTATACAGGCATATTCGATGGTATTCGCGCGCTCTTTGCTAAAACACGTGAATCAAAGATACGTGGTTATTCGCAAGGTCGATTTAGTTTTAACGTCAAAGGCGGAAGGTGCGAAGCATGCCAAGGGCAAGGTTTGAAGAAAATTGAAATGCACTTCTTGCCGGATGCTTTCGTGACTTGCGAGGAGTGTGACGGTATGCGTTATAACGCAGAAACACTGGAGGTAAAATGGCGCGGGTATACGATCAGTGATATTTTACATACGACGATAGAAGACGCAGCTAAAATTTTTGAAACGCATGGACGTATCGAAAGAATGTTGCAATGCCTCATTGATGTTGGGCTAGGGTACTTAACTCTTGGGCAACCATCAACAACGCTATCTGGTGGCGAAGCGCAGCGAGTTAAACTCGCAAGCGAACTTGGTGTGAATACAAATAATCATACGCTGTATATTTTGGATGAACCTACGACAGGGTTACACTTTGCAGATATCGACAAACTAATAGAAGTAATTCATCGCCTCGTAAATGCTGGAAATTCTGTTGTCATTATCGAACACAATATGGACGTTATCAAATGTGCTGATTGGATAATCGACTTGGGGCCAGAAGGTGGCGAAGCGGGTGGTACGATTGTAACTGCAGGCACGCCTGAGCAAGTTGCTACATGCAAAAAGAGTTTCACAGGTATGGAACTTGCGAAAGAGATTTTACTTAATGCATCTCCGAGAAAAAGCCGCGTTATCACTTCTTAAAAACGAGAAGTCGACTAACGAGATAATTAAAAACAATACCAATCGCTGACCCGATGACAACGCCAACGAAACCAGAATATATGATGGCGTTTGACTCTGCGAGTGAATTTGTAATGTAAAAATTAGCAGCAGCTCCTACGGAACAGACTGCTATAAAACCGATGTACTGCGCAACTATATTTTTCCGTGCATACCAAAATGCATATTTTCTGTCCCAGAAAAAGTTCCAAGTCATAGCAACCCAAACAGAAGCGGCAATCCCCTGCCACGTAGATGTAAAGAGCGGTGTGAGCAGTTGCAATGCGAACAAATATACAACTGCGCCACTTAGACCGACTGTTGCAAATGTAAAGAAACTGACAAACTTTGGATGCGTAAAACGAAGGAGGCGTACGACGTGTTGAAGATATTCGATTTGCACGCTGAGGGTTAATTTTGACTCGCCGAGTTGCCTAGTGGAAAAATGTATTGGAACTTCTTTGACGTTTATGCATCTACATTTCACTATCAATTCTAGACCTATTTTGTACCCGACTGGGTTAAGGTCAGTTGCTTTAGCAAAGGTAGAACGCTTGAACGCTAAAAAGCCACTCATCGGATCAAGTACTTTGGTGAAGGGTCTCGCCATAATTGTTGCAATTTTTGAGTTAAGCCAGCGAAGAACGCCCCAACCGTCTTCCGTTGTGCCGCCGTTTATGTAGCGCGAGCCTACAGCAAAGTCCGCGCCATCATGAATGGCTTGAACCATTGCTGCAATAGCACTAGCCGGATGTGAACCGTCCGCGTCCATAACGACGCAGTACTCCGAAGTTGCTTCCTGTAATCCTCGAATAACGGCACTGCTAAGACCTCGGTCTTCTTTTCGAACAATGAGTCGTATCCAGTCTAGGTTGATTTCTTCTACTAACTGTTCTGTGCCATCGTTGGAATTATCGTCGACGATGATGAGTTGCAATTCTTGTAATTCACCTCGCCTCACTTCTAAAAGAGCGTCTATGAGTGAAGGGAGCGATGCAAACTCTTGAAAGGTCGGCAGTACAACAGTGACAGATTGTAGTGACATGCGTATTTGAAAATCAGAACCGCTTGTGTGCAGGTTTCTCAGTAGCGCCCTTCACGCCAAGAATCGCTTTCATAAGTTGTAAATCTGCTTGCGTAGTCACTTTGATATTTCGGCTATCTCCAGCCACAACATGTACAGGATCTCCGAATTTCTCTACGACTTGTGCATCGTCGGTGCAACTTGAAATTCCATCAGCGTCATACGCTCTTTGGAATATAGTTGCGTGAAAGCATTGGGGCGTTTGCATCTCCCACATACTCATTCGATCAACTGTTTCGATTATTCTAAAACCTTCTACCTTCGTTTGCGAAGCATCACCAAGAATAGAATCAGCAATTGCGTCTTTATCAGCGACGGAGGTGGGCGTTTTGTCTACGCGCTTTAGCGTGCCCTGTATTGGAAGCGCTGCGGCAACTGCTGAAAACTCTTTGCTCGCCAACAAGACTCTATCAAGTAATTGGTTGGTTATTGCAGGTCTTGCAGCATCATGTACAACGACAAGATCGCAGTCTGGAGAAAGTGTTTCGAGTGCGTTTTTGACTGATTCTGCTCGAGTCGTACCCCCTGAAACAATATTTACTCCATGAAACGAGAGCGCGGGGCCGAATCTATCATTGAAGATGTCCATAGACTTCTTAGGTCCTACTACGATAATTTCAGCAATATCTTCCCTCTTTGTGAAAAATTCAACAGTTCGCAGGAGAAGCGGTCGCCCGCCGATATCTTCGGCGAGTTTGTCTTTAGAGCCAAAACGTGTGCTTTCACCTGCTGCTGGGACTATAACTGCGATTTTCATTATCTCATCATACCCTTAATCAGAATACCGAAGATGGGACTCGAACCCATACTCCCTTAACGGGAACCGGATTTTGAATCCGGCGCGTCTGCCAATTCCGCCACTTCGGCTCGTAGCTAAGTGCATTATTTTACCAAAGAAAAAGCCCTCTATTACCGTATTTCTCGCATTTTTATATTGCTTTCGTTCGATTTGTCTCTACTATATATAAACGGTGTGCACTACTGAAGTACCGCAATAGAGAGAAAGACAAGAAGGAGTTTCTTATATGTTTTCACGCCAAACAATCTGTTTAGGTTTTGTTGCTGCTTCTGTGGCAACATTTTCGTTTGTTTCAGTTGGATCTGCTGCACCCAATCGAGCATTTCAGTCAAAGCGATCTGCGCCAAGAATAGGCACGCAGCCTGCTGGAGCTGAAGTACGTGGAGGTGGATTTATACCTTGCGATAACGCAGATTTTCTTGTCTCTGAAAATATAGATACTGCAACGGTTATCCCTGGCAATTCAGCAAACTGCTTTGGTGGTGGCGGAACTCCTGAGAATAGATACGGTCGAAGTTACGATCTGTCGCAGGGTTCTACTGCTGGATTAGCACTTGAAGTCACTTGCATTCACTTTGCTCTGGCACAAAACTCTGTTGCTGGAACTGCAACTGTAAATATATATATTGATACGGATGGCGTTGCTGGTCCACTTGGAGACAGTTCCGATTTATGGCCCATTGGCTCTATTCAACACGCAATACCAGCTACGGATACTACGGTGTATCTCACAGCAAATGCTGCCACACCAATTCCACTTGAACCTAATGCGCTTCTATTCGTTGAAATAGTAATACCTGAATCGACTCCGGGAACGCACGAAATTGGGAGTAATGACGGCGGTGAGCTTTCTCCATCTTGGTTAAGAACAACGAACGGCGATTGTGGTATAGGCTCATGGGTAAATCCAGCTGCTCTTGGTTTTCCAAACATGCACATTCTTGAAGTTATTGAAGTTCGCGAAGCAGTTATGGCAGACCCCTGCGATGAACCAGTTTCAGATTGTGCAGCGGATGTTGATGGCAGCGGCGATGTAGGTGTTGCGGACGTTCTCGCAATTATTGGATCTTGGGGTGAATGCGGCGATGGCACCTTTAGGCCAGCGGGCGATATAGCTCCCCTGCCAAATGGTGATTGCTGCGTAAATGTTGCAGATGTTCTTGCAGTAATTAGTGAATGGGGCGTTGAATGTGACCCTGGCGGTGGCATAGAAGGTCTAGGCATAAATGAATTACGTATAGATATGCCAGGTTCTGACATCGATGAATTTGTTGAACTTATTGGTGCCGCGGGCACAGTGCTAGATGGGTACTCGTATATTGTTATTGGCGACTCGACCACTGGTGGTTCAGGTGTTATTGAAACAATTATCGACTTGACGGGTCAAGTAATAAGCGCGGATGGCTTGTTCTCGATCGCGGGCGCAAACTCTACGTTTATCCCAGATTTCGTTGCTGAAGGACTGAACTTTGAAGGAAGCGACAACGTGACACATATGCTTGTTGCAGGCTTGAGTCCAGATGTCGTGCTCGATCAAGATCTTGATATTGAAGATGATGGTGTGTTTGACGCTACGTATTGGGTTGAAACAGTTGATGCTGTTGGTCTTCTTGAAGTTGGGTTCGAAGGCGAAACCGTAGAACTACTCTATACAGAAACTATTCTTGGACCTGTTGGTATTTACCCACCAGCCCACGTTTTCCGATGTCCAGATGGAGGCGATTGGTATATGGGCGTATTTGGCGACTTAGCGATGGATACGCCAGGAGAGCCAAATATGTGTGATGTGCCTGACCTTGATGGCGACGGCGTGTTTGACCTTGTTGATAACTGTTACCTCGCAAATCCTGATCAGGTTGACTGTAACGACAACGGTGTTGGCGATATCTGCGATATAGCAGAAGGAGTCTCAAACGACTGTAACGGCAACGGCATTGCGGATGAATGCGAAGAAGATTGCGATGGCAATGGTATTCCAGATGAATGTGACATTGCAAATGGTGCAGCGGATTGCGACGGAAATGGTGTACTTGATTCCTGCGAACCTGACTGTAACGAGAATGGCATTGCTGATGCATGCGACATCGCGGACGGTACTTCAACGGACGATAACGGTAACGGTGTTCCTGATGAGTGTGAAGAAGGAAACCTAGTCTATACAAGTTTTGAAGAACCGCTTATTGGCGAAAAGTATTTTGATACTGGCGATGCAGCTGTCGATCACCAACTTGTGAACAACGTTGGTGAAGCTATGGTTGCATGGGTAGCCGATGGAGCAGAAATGTGCTTCACCGCTTGGTACATTAATACTCGCAATAGCGTTGGTTTGACAGATGGCGACTATGTTGGTGTGACGAACTATACAGGCGGTGGCGTTGGCTCGTATCCTGATGGAGCCCAAGGCTATCAATTCAGCGATTGCGACGGCATGATGCTCGTTGAGTTTGACACAGTTACTGGTTCAGGTGGCTGGAATCTCTCCCTTGATCTCTTTGTAGCTGCAACAGGCTGGGAAACGGATGATGTAATTATTGTAGACGTCGTAGTTGATGGCGGAGCTGTTCTTCCGATTCTTGATACAACTGGGCAAGATATTGATGACTTGGCAATCGAAGGTGCTTGGTTCAATTTATTACAAGATTTGACTGGGTTTACACAAGCGACGCTTCGCGTTTCGCTTGACTCAAACTCAGGAAGCGAAGCGTTATACATGGATAATGTTGTCTTTAGCACTAACGCTATTCAAGATACGGATGGTGATGGTATTCCAGATTCGCAGGATAACTGCTACTTGCCAAACCCTGACCAATTGGACTGTAATGGAAACGGAAGTGGCGATGTTTGCGATCTTGCAGACGGCGTTTCTTTCGATTGCGATTTTAATTCTGTTCCAGACGAATGTGATCCGGATTGCAACACAAACGGTATTCCTGATGCTTGTGATATAGCAGACGGTACATCGC
>JACNLR010000082.1 GCA_014381385.1 Planctomycetota bacterium
TGTGGTGATGGCACGTATAGACCCCTTGGTGATGTAGATGGCGATTGCTGCGTTACAGTGAATGACCTTCTTCAAATAATTGGCGCATGGGGCGACGACTGTACACCAGTTGGCGCTTGTTGCCTTCCAGGCGGTGGTTGTTCGGATGCAGTATCAGAAGCAACATGTATTGCTGCTGAAGGAAATTATGCAGGCGATGATACAAGCTGCGAATCTGCAAACTGCCCAGAACCGGGCGCTTGCTGCTTCGACGATGGCGAATGCGCCGTTGTGATGGGTGACAATTGCGCAGAACTCGGTGGCGGTTATCAAGGCGATGGCACGAATTGCAAGACTGCAAATTGCCCAGTTGCTGGCGCTGGCGATGAATGTTCGTCACCGTTGATTGCTTCAATCGGTGCAAACGCTTTTGAAACCATTACAGCAACTCCAAGTGCGAATGAACCAGACGATACGCAGTGCTCAGGCACATACCTTGATTGGTCGAATAGTGCTGACATTTGGTTCATGTATGTTCCAAATCAATCAGGCGCAGTGCATTTCACAACGTGTGATGGAAACAGTTACGACACTTCGATGGTACTTTACGAAGGCTCTTGTGACAACCAAGTGACATGTAACGGTGATAGTTCTGGCGAAACAGGTTGCCAATCCTATTACTCAGCATTCGATTACAACGTTGTAGCAGGATCTACCTACTACATTCGTATTGGCGGATGGCAAGCTGCAACTGGTTCAGGAACGCTTACTATCGAGTAACTGCTTAGTAAACAAGGTTTTTTACTGCAACGGCAGGCACTCTTGTGCCTGCCGTTTTTATGGTAGTTATTTTTGTGTCATCCTCGTGTAGGAGGTGGAGATGACGACTGGGTCTTTTGTTTTTGCAAGGTCATGCAATTCAAACGTAAAATGATTATCGTCGAGAATAGCAAATCGGTACATTGCTGGGATGTCGTGTTCGTCGGTCATCCACTCGTCCATGGTTCCCCAGAGAGACAATGTGTTGCCAGACCTGTCAAGCATCCCTTCTGCATAGAGCATCGAAGTTCCAAGGTCATTTAAAAAGGATGCTACGAATTTATGCTTATAGTTGTCATAACCGATTGTTACCCTGCCAACGTAAGGGAGGTTTGCAAGTGTGCCACTGACATCTCCATTCACAAATCTGTTGCCAAGTATCATGGAAAATGTCGCGAACCCTGTTTCATTTGGTAATCCTATTACGGAAGTAGCCGTATCCCAATCGCCAGTTAGGCGCGCAAGAAATTTGTGATTCTCATTTGGTGTAGCGAATGCTTTGCCTAATTTTTCCATGCGAGCCATCGTTTGGGCAGGGACTTCGGTAGGCGTTGCAGCAATCGAGTAGATACTCAGAAAAAATATCACCCCGCATAGCGCTATGTTTCTTGTGTTGCAATGAACCATTTGTAACTCCTTTTTTGAAAGTATACGTATGGTACAATTCTAGGTATGAAACATATACTGATTCTCACGTGCATTTTTGGCTTACTTACTTTCGGTTGCGAGCAAGCAAAACAAGAACCCGTAGCGGTTGTGGATCAGGCAATGCCCGTCAATGAAGGTGAGCAAGCATCTACTCCACCAAGTGCAGCCGCGCCGGCTCTCACATCAAGAGGCGCGGATATTTCACTAGAGTGGGATGAGCGCGACTTTGGAACTATTTGGGACTTCGAGTCAGTGACTACGACGTTCCCCTTTACTAACAATGGCAGCAAAACACTTGTATTGAGCAGACTACAAGCAGGTTGCGGTTGCACGACTCCAATTGCAGATAAGACTATTTTGCAACCGGGTGAAAGTGGGACTATTACAGTTACCTTCGACCCCAAGGGCAAAGCTGGCAAGCAGGATAAGAAAGTTACTATATTTTCCAATTCTGCAAAAGATCCTGAAAAAGCCTTTTGGATTCGTTCCGTTGTACGTACGTTCGTCGACGTAAAAGATAAATTCTTGAAACTTAATACGATGACTCTTGGTGAATCACATTCTGTGGAGTTTGATTTCTTTCCTGTTGATCCTGATTTTAAGATTACAAGTATGATCGGGACCGGAAAGCATGGACAGTTCGTCTCGGGAGAAGAACTGCAAGTTGCAGATGGTGCGCCTCGTAGAATCCGTATTACCGTGAGCCCGAACATGCCATGGGGTGCATTTCATAGTCAGTTGCAAGTGAGTGGCTATGGGTTGACACCAGAAGGAAAGCGTGTTGACCATAAGTTTGCTGTATTTGCAAATGGGAAATCATTTGGAAAAATAAAGGCTGACAAGCACATCATTAGTTTGGGATCGCAAAAAAAAGGCGGCTCTTATAACAAAAGTACTCGCATTTATAGAGAAGATGGCCAACCGTTTAAAGTGTTAAATACAGTGGTGTTGCAACCGACAGTTACTGGAATCAATGCGACTGCAGTTGCTAATAGTGATGGGTCGTATACTGTAATGGTTACAGGTACCCTTCCGCAGAGCCATACAGGGTCGATTAACGCTGAGATAATGGTTCAGACAGATGTGCCCGGTGAAGAAGTGTTAAAGTTTCGTGCAACTGGTGTCGTACCAAAAAGATAACGTTGTGAATGATAAATGGCATCTTCGTTTTCTTACGCTTGCAGAATCTATTGCTACGTGGAGTAAAGATCCTTCTCGTGGAGTTGGTGCTGTTATTGTCTCGCCGATGCGTCAAGTGCTTGCGACAGGGTACAACGGACTCCCAAGAGGATTTGAAGATCACGAAGAGCGATTACAACGACCTGTCAAATACGATTTGATTGTCCATGCAGAGATGAATGCAATTATTCAATGCGCCCGAAATGGGGTTTCGCCAGTCGGGGCGACAATCTACTCTTCGTTTAGTCCTTGCATCCATTGCTCGCTTGCAATTGTGCAGGCTGGCATTACCAGAATTGTTACCAAACAAATACATGAAGGCGACGAGCACTGGAACGATTCTATCGAAAAAAGTTTGGCCCTTTTTGAAGAGGTCGGCATTGAATACGTGACTCTTGACGGTATACCAGTATGAGGTACGCATGCATTTTGCTTCTTTTAATTGGTTGTACGTCTAAACGTGCGAATCCTCCTTCATTTGCGCATGAAGGCTCAGTATTTTTAGATTTGGATTTGCCAACTCCCAACACTTTCAGAACTGGTAGTGGAGCTCCGGGTAGTGATTATTGGCAACAGCAAGCAGATCACGATATTAAAGTTAGACTCGATGTTGCGTTGAACGAGATTGTTGGTTCTGAAGTAATTCAATACAAAAATAATTCTCCAGATACGCTCACCTATATTTGGCTACACCTAGAACAAAATGTACACCGCGATGACAGCATTCGCAGTCGAGAAGGAAGAGAAACCGGCGAAGACCAATACGAAGGGATTGCAATTACTCGGATGGAAATCGACGGTGTCGATGCTACTTGGCATGATTATGCAACTGTAGCCAAGGTGCTTTTGCCAACCCCATTGAAACCAAATTCTTCTGTCAAAATTGCAATAGACTGGTCGTTTGCAATGCCAGTAAAGGCGAGTTTGCGCATGGGTTACGACGACGCGTACGAAGATGGACCAGTCTGGGAACTTGCGCAATGGTTTCCGACCCCTTGCGTTTACGACGATGTATATGGTTGGAATTCCTTGCCGTATATCGGGAGAGGCGAATTTTATACAAACTTCGGGAATTATAAAGTCGCGATTACAGTACCAAGCAATCATGTCGTTTTAGCCTCGGGTGCGTTGGCAAACTCTACCGTAGTGCTGTCGCAGGAAGAAAATACGCGTTTAAAAAGTGCGATGCAATCGGACGAAAAAATAGTTATACGGTCAGTTGAAGAATTAGAAGAAGAGTCTGCACAAGAGAAAACGTGGATATTCGAGGGGAAGCAAATCCGAACGTTCGCTTGGGCGTCTAGTGCAAGTTTTATCTGGGAAGCTGCAAGTGTAGAAATTAAAACGCTTGAAGGTAAGGCGAATCGAATTCTATGCCAAGTCGGGTACCCCAAAGAAGAAAGTGATATTTGGGATGAAGCTGTTACATATTTACAACATTCCATACGGTATTACAGCGATACGATCTATCCGTACCCATGGCCGCAAATATCAATGTCTCGTGGTAGCGCGGGTGGTATGGAATATCCCATGCTTGTATTTTGCCGTGGGAGTTCACACGAAAGTCTATTCAACGTAACGGACCATGAAGTGGGACATAACTGGTTTCCGATGATTGTCAATACGGATGAACGTCGGCATGCGTGGATGGACGAAGGTTTTAATACCTTTGTCAACCACTATTCACTCGAGAACTTTTATGGTGATCGTGAACACAAGCCTGATGTTTCAAAATACATAGCATCTAAATTTATGCGCGACTTAAAGGCGATTAACACACCGCCTGATTTACTGAAATCGCGTCGTCATTTAAGTTATCGAAAGCCAGGGTATGGCATGCGTTTTTTGCGAGAAGAAATTCTTGGCCAAGAGCGATTTGATGAAGCATGGTTGGACTATGTTCATCGATGGGCGTTCAAAGCCCCAAGGCCATCGGACTTTTATCGAACGATGGAAGATTCTTCTGGGGTAGATTTGCAATGGTTCTTTCGAGGGTTCTTTGAAGAGCCGATGCAACTCGACCAAGCGATTGGGAATGTGGAGCAAACCGATAAGGGCGTGACTGTGACGTTTCGTAATCTTGCTGATTGGGTTTGCCCTGTCGATGTCACAATTACTTGTTTAGATAGCACAATACATACGTATACATTGCCAGTAACGGTTTGGGCTTGGTCTTCTTCGCATAAGCAAACCTTCAAACTTAACTCTAAGGCAATAAAAGTACAAATCGATGCGAGAAATGTGTATCCAGATATTAACAATTCAAACAACTTTTGGAGTGCATCAAAGTAACCGCAATGTCGAAAAATAAGAAAAAGAAAAAAGGTGGGTATAAACCCCCTGCTGCTTCGCCTCAAGACATCGTGGATTCAATCGTGATGATTGCAGGACAAATTGCAGAACCTGATGCTCCAAGTTCGCTTTGGGGAGAGTTACATAAAACCTTTTTGAAATCTGACGTTGATAAATCTATTGCGGCAAAAATAATAATGCACAAAGACGAGGAAGAGTTGCAGACTGTCGTTGCGCAACTTCAGAAAGGATCTGAAGTTGTCCTTTCAATCAGTGAAACCGTGGATGTTCCTGAACTTGATCATGAAACACAGATTGAAGCCATGCGATGTTTTCGAAAACGAGTGAAGTTCATGGTGCTCGATCGAGAATCGAAACTCGGAGTAGGTCCTCTTACAAGTGGCAAAGACGCATCGGTTGATTCAATGATGGCACCGCATGACTATCCAATGGAAGTATGGCTTGCACTTGCTGTTGATGGACAACTTGTCAACGATGGCGGTGGTTTTTTTCACATTCCAAATTAACGAGTACATGATCGTTTATTAGTTATCAATCCGAACGGAGGGTTCAAAGACACGGCGAAGCAGTGTTTCGTCAGCATTCCAAATTACCGTTGTATCTTTGGTGTAATACCAGATGAAGCGTAATCGCTGCCAGCCAGCATCGCCAACGCTGTGGAACAGGGTAACAAACTCACCGTCATGTTCCGGGTGATTCATGGTGTGGAGAACTGCGAGGTCCTCGCCTTCGTAGGAATTGCCACCTACAGTAAAACCTGTTTCTGTAAACGTAATCGAATCATCACACTTTGCTAAAAGTTTTGCGTACTTTTGAATTGGTTCATTTCCGATTAAGAGCATGTTTGCTCCGTCGTCAACATCTGCGAGCCAAGCGCCTGTATCGTTGAGTACTTCTTGCGTCGTATCCACCTCGACGGACGCGCCCGAGAGTGTTCCAGCAATGGTAGGACTGATTTGACCTTTTGGAAACAAACGGTAATACCTGTAGTCGGGATCAATCGATATCCAATTCTCTCCTCTGAGCACGTCAAGTGATTGCTGTGCAACTGCAGTTAAGTTCGCAGTTGTTTCTGGGACGTTATGTTCATACACCCAGTATTGGAAGAACGGATCGAGCCAGCCAGAGGGTCTATCTGGAAATGTCTCTTCTGCAGAAACTTGAATCTCCTTCCAAGATGCTGATTTTCCCATATTGTCTTCTGCAAATCGCGCGAGCATCGGCCAAATTTTACTTGTTGACGCATCTTCGACTACACCCTCGTTGAGCACGTCTTCAAGCATCATGAAGACAAACGCGCCTTTGTCATATCCAACATACCGATCGACGGGTCCATCTGCAGGATCAGCGGAACCGAAATCACAAAGCGAGCCGTTATCGAGTGTCGGGTCGAGCGATACTTTGTTGAGTAAACCCCTTCTGTACGAACGCGCTGCAGTTGGTCCATCTTCAAGTGCTCTTCTCCCGTAGTTTGCAGAATAACTTGTGAGCGCTTCGCACCAGTTGCCATGTGTTGCGTCAACATACACACCATTACCCCACCAATTATGTAGCAATTCGTGATCGAGATAACCTGGCGCAAGAGATTTCGGCGCCATGCCGACCACTCTTGGACCAAGAACTGTAAACCCGGGATACGCAAATCCACTTGAAAAGAAATTTTCGACAATAGTAAATTGTTCGTAGGGATATTTTCCTAGCAATGGTGTGTAGAGGTGTAAATATTGTTCAGAGGCATCTAGATAATATTCAGATTTGTCTGCGTGGTTTGGAGCAAGGTGCACTGAAACAGTAACATCATCATCTTGTATTGCAACGGTTCTCTTTCTCACAACATGCTTGTTGCCAACGAGCGCCATGCCATCAACGGGTCTTGGCGTTTGCCAAGCATCTCTGGTTGGATTTCCAGTTCCGACAAATTCCCACCCTTCAATTGGGTCAATTTTTAACTGCATTGAACGCAGAATAGGATTTCCATCTTTGTCGAGAGGGGTTGGGTACCACCCTGCCCAGTCAGATAAGAAAACGCCATCTTCTCCGATGTGTGCATCTACTGAGAAGTTGTGAATTTGCCCAACCCGCTCACCGGACGCCACATCGTCTTGAAATTCTCTCACCCACTCAATGTAATTATCTGTTTGACGTACGATGGTGAGTCCATCGGTTTGCAAGGAGTACTCATTACAATCAGTAATGGTAGTTTCGCCGTGAAGTGTTCCAGCCGCCGGATCAAGCGTGATGTGCAAAGTTTGATGCGGTGTTGTGGAATATAATAAACAAGTAATGGTTAGTACAATCATAAGAGTATTATTTTACATGGGACTTACGTTCTTTGTTTCGTGCAAAAAAACACCAGCAAAACGTGTTGCTTCTTTTGAATCAATGGGGACTATGGTGTTCGTTCAACCAGCACTGTATGTTTCAGAGGTTAAAGAAGTGTTTACTCTAACTGAGGCTGAAATGAGTGAATGGAAAAGTGAATCCCCCCTTTCAAAAATCAATCGCAGCGCAGGTATAACATCCGTTGAATGCTCAGAATTGCTTGTTGCTGGGGTTGCAGAATCGCTTTCCGTTGCTGAATTAACAAACGGCGCGTTTGATCCAACATGGGCATGTATGTGGGATATCTGGGATTTTAACACTTCGATTGTTCCAGATAAACAAGAAATCAATTCGCGGTTACCACTTGTGGATTGGAATAAAGTAGAAGTACGTGGAAACTCTGTTTTCTTGCAAAAAGAAGGAATGCTACTTGGTCTTGGCGGTATTGCAAAAGGAATTGCACTTGATAATGCACGTGATTCTTTAGTTTCTAATGGTATCGATGATTTTATGTTGCAATGTGGCGGTCAAATACTTGCCCATGGAAAAGAAAGAGTTGTTGGTATCCGTAATCCCGATGGCGTTCCTCATGCGATTATCGGGAAGGTCGCCATCAAAAACCAATCTATCTCAACAAGTGGGAATTACGAAAAATATTTTGTACTTGATGCTGTTCGTTACCACCATATTTTAGACCCAAGAACTGGTTACCCAGCAACGGGAATGAAAAGTGTCACAGTGATTACAGAAAATGCAGCTCTTGGAGATGCACTCTCAACGGCCCTATTTGTGATGGGTACAGAGAAGGGAATGCAATTT
>JACNLR010000141.1 GCA_014381385.1 Planctomycetota bacterium
ACCAAGATGGTATCGTCGATGTCACCGACCTCCTCATCGTCGTCGGCAACTGGGGGCCGTGCGAGTAATCAAACACTTCCCAACATCAAACAACAATACCAAAGGATAGGCGCCGACTATAATAAAAACTGATGTCAAACATATTCCACAGGGTAAATAAAAAACAGAATTTGCGAGCGATTATATTGTTTACTTGTTTGTTGCCAATGCTTTTTCTTTCTGGTAGTTGTACTTGCAAAAGTTGCTCTACCACGCACCTTAGTTCCAATGGTTGCCCTTATTGCAATAATGTTACCAGTACTTCAACTTCAAAACAAAAAACAAATTCTGCAAGCCCCTACGTTGACCCAGAGAACCACCCAGAAGGATTCCCCAATCGCTGGGGGACAGTCTCTTCTGATGATTTTAAACCATTTAAATAATCTTAAAAATATCGCCCTCCTTGTTTCTACCTGTTATGTTTGGATTATCGCTGAGACATCAGCCCAGTAGACAATCGTACATAAACAATCCCGCGGGTCGTTTTTTTATTGTATAACTATACACATGACAAAATCATGTGGAACAAACGGGAACGCATGCCCAATGATGTGGATTCTTGGAGGAGCGATTGTAGGAACAGTCGTTGGACTGTTTACAGAGAACCTCGGTCTCTGGGTAGGTATTGGAGCAGGGTCGGGCGTGGTACTATTCTTGCTTCGCTCCATGTGCAAGTCAGGTGGATGCTGTGGCTCAGGTAAGTCCGAAAGCTGTTCAAATGAAAACCAAGAAAAAGAATAATCCAAAACCCAGCGAAAAACGTTCGAACAATGCTGGCCTTGGAATTGTTTACGGTTCGATCGTTGGATTGCTCATTGGTATTTACACAGACAATATAGGTCTTTGGATTTCTGTGGGCGTAGCAATTGGAATTTGTTTCGGTGCGGCGTTTTCATCTTCCTGTCAAGAAAAGTTAGAACAACCTGACAATTCGAAAAACGAGTAACACTCACTTTCGAAACAAGGTATGGCAATGGATACACGACCGCTCAACGCGTTGCATTACGTTGTCTAATGCGGCATTGGGTAGCGCTTCTACCAACGCTTCTTCAAGGCTGCTGGCGTGTTGAATAGCATTGACGAGCAAGGTTTCAAAATCTACAGAGTACAAATTCGCTTCTTGTTGTACTTGCATGTTTCTAAAGGTATCGGCAATGATTCCCGCTTCGGCTGCGCCGACGAGATCGGGATGCGCAACGGGCGCCTTCCATGCTGCACCTTGCATCAGATTTAGATGAGTCAACGCTTCGTCGATTGCAATCATTTGACTTGTAATCCCTTTTGGTTCAACGGATGATGGGAAAATCGTAGTATTTTGCAGTATTTCTTCTACGTTGCGTATCTCAGTTCGTTCCACGGCATCCCAAAGTCCATGGTACACCGCGGAAGTTTGCGATACTCGCATCAGTTCTTTTGCTTGCGGGATAGTCAAATCTCCAAATGCGACAGACACAATTGCAGCAGCAGCAGCAGATCGATGTTTTCCTTGGTGGCAGTGGATATAGACAACACCTCGTTTTCTTCCACGCGCAACTGCGGTTGTTAGATCGAGAATTTGTTTCGGCGAAGGTGCTTCATATTTCAGAGGGATATGTATCGTCTTGATGCCAAAATATTCTGCTGTTTTGATATCTGGGGGGACTCCATCTACGCAAACGATCGTTCTCACTTTCAGATTCGCAAGTGATTCAAAACCCTCGGTTCCGATAGGTTTTGCTCCTGAAATGATATCTGGTTGAAATGCTACAAGCTGATGCACACCTTTAAACGACTTGGGTAGTTCTTCATTTGTCGCAAATTGCAATGATTTCGTGCAACCAAGGCAACAAGAACAAAGCAAAAGGAGCGTGAGTATAGGGAGTCGTTTCATCGGCGTGACCTTATACTACCGTATCTCCCATGGAACAATCCCAGACAAAACGAAAAACACGAGTCACATGCGCTCCGTCACTCGCTCCATATTTGAAGCAAGAACTTGAAGACCTTGGTTTTGAAGTGCTGTCTATGGACAAGACAGGCATCGAAACTGTTGCCACGACAGCGGAGTGCATGCAGTTGAACTTGCGATTACGAACAGCATTTCATGTCTTACAACGATTTGCTGATATCAACTGTCGCAATGCTGACGAACTTTACAGCGAGGCAAAACGCTTGCCATGGGATAGAGTGATTGACCCTGCGGGATTCCTTTCTGTAACATCAAACGTACGCAACGACACGATTACGAACTCGATGTTCCCAAACATGCGATTAAAAGATGCAATTTGCGATAAACTTGTGGAGCAAATTGGCAAGCGCCCAGATGCCGGTTCAAGTACACAGGGCATGGTCGTCAACTTGCATTGGGTGGAGAACAAAGCGCGTATTTACTTGAATATGACCGGTAGAAAACTTTCCGACCGCGGGTATAGAAAGATGCCATTCATGGCACCGATGCGTGAAACAATCGCCGCCGCTGTCTTGATGGAAATGAAATACGACGGAGCAAGGCCGCTTGTCGTACCTATGTGCGGGAGCGGTACAATCGCCATTGAGGCAGCGCTGATTGCGAAACAACGAGCGCCCGGTTTACTTCGCAGTAATTACGGGTGTACCCAATGGCTTGGTGCAGACAACGATGCATGGAATCAGCAGCGAGCGGATGCGAAAAAATTAATGGTGAAGAATGATCCAGCGCCGATTATCGCTTCTGACATTGAAGAAGAAGCCATCGAAGCATCCAAGAAAAATGCAGTCACTGCCGGTGTGGACCATCTTATCGATTTTCATGTGTGCGATTTTGCAAAAACGCCAATGCCCCAAACGTGTGGCGATGTAGTTTTACACGGGGAATACGGAATGCGACTTGGCGAAGACGATGACTTGGTGTCGACGTATAAACGAATCGGCGATTTTTTAAAAACAGATTGCTCGGGCTGGGATGGATATGTCTTTACTTCTGGTAAACCCCTCATTGCTGCAATTCGTTTGAAAGTTGCAAAGCGAACACCCTTTATAAACGCAGAGATAGATTGCAGATTGTTACGGTATGAATTGTACAAAGGGTCTAAAGTTGCCCAAGCAGCAAGTAACTAGTTGGGTTGTCGGGGCACTGCCCAATACCACACTCTAATAAAGTAGTGCAGACGTTCAAGGCAGTAATACCGAAGGCTAGCCAAAATGCAATTCCAGCAAAGAGCGGGAGCGGTCTTGTTTTTTGGGTCTCTTCTTTCGATTCAAATTGCGAGTCGAATAAAAACAGAACGCCTAATATAAGAATAGTTGCCATGAAAATGAGCAGCGCCCACGTGTACAAGTGCATTCCCATGACAGGTGAGCCATATCCCTCATTTCCCGGTGCTGGAACGATGTGCAATAGGATTTGCCGCGTTGATATGCAAGCGCCAAGTACTGCGCTGATGATGCACATGCCGTAATGCATTGGGCGAATTCCATATCGAAGGTTCATCATTGCACCAAAAGCAATGCCAACCATTGCAAGTCGCTGCAGCAAGCAGAGTGGGCAAGGAAATTCACCGTTGATAAATTGGATTGAATATGCGCCGATGAGCGGCGTGCAAATCATGAAAACGAAAAGGATATTAAGTTTGCGTGCGCAGTTTGGTGTCATAGTTTAGAGGTAAATATTGAGGGTGTCGGTTGCGTGGTGCTTAAACCAAAGTGCGCAGAGTGCGATCGTAATGAGAAATAGGAGAATTGCTGGCTTTCTCTTACCAAACCATCCCAGAAGCATTGAAACGGCGAATAATAAAAAGAGCAGCATCATCATGGTTGTTCTTTATCGGGTAAACAAACATCCCGCGGCTACCAATTTAGAGGACTTGACCTGCTTTAGGATAAGACCCGAGGATTTCGATGGATTTACAGAATTTGCCCGCGGTTTTTACTGCTGAAGTTAGTTCGTCGGTATCGCGATGTGCATCAGCATCTATGAAAAAAGTGTAATCCCAGTTCGTTCGGGCACTTGGCCGCTTATCGATATGACTTAAATTTATTCCATTGTCGCGAAAAGCAGCAAGGACATCGACAAGCGCGCCGGGCTCATGTTTTGTTGTGAACATAATGGTTGACTTGTCATCCCCAGAGGGAAGGGCAGCCTCTTTTGCAAGGACGAGGAATCGCGTGATATTTTCTGGTCTGTCTTGCACATTTTCAATTGCAACTTCTACGTTGTGTTCGCGGCCAGCAAGTTCAGAGCCAATTGCTGCGATGTGGGGATCATCTTTTGCCAGTTTTACTGCTTGAGCGCTACTTGCAGTTTCGACAAGCACAACACTTGGAAACATTGCAGCAAGCCATTTGCGACATTGCAAAAGAACTTGAGGTTTTGAAGCAATCGTAGTAATCTCATTCGCTTTGCCATTGCAAAGCAAGCAGTGGCGAATATCGATGAGTGCTTCAGCATAGATGGTCACGTCGTGTTCTTGAAAAGCATCGAGCGTATCTAAGACACTGCCACTTGTAGAATTCTCATACGGGACAAGACCATAATTGCAATGCCCAGCCGCAACTTCTCGAAAGACCCGCTCGATAGTCGGAACGCCAACGCACTCTACACTTGAACCAAAGTGACGAATTGCTGCGATGTGGCTGAAAGATCCGTTTGGTGCCAAGTGTGCAATTGCAAGTGGCTTCTCAAGTTGGAAACTGCCAGACATCAATTCGCGGTAGATCGCTTCGACGGTTTTGTCCGGTAGAGGTCCGTCGTTTTGTGCGAGTACGCGGTCAAGAACAGCTCGTTCTCGATGCGGGGCATAGATTGGTGTATCTGAATCTCTTTTGAGATTGCCGACGTCAACGACAACATTTGCCCTCGCGCTCAGTAGTGCAATGAGCTTCTTGTCGAGGTCATCAATTTGTTTTCGCAACGCGTCAAGGTTTTTCAATTCTTCCATCTCGGCAGTGTAGCGTAGGGTCATGTCTAGGGTCATGTCGGGGGTCTGACCCCCGACATGACCCTAGACATGACCCTAAAAGACCGCACAGAGCGTTGATGGGAGTCTCGGTCTCTGTGCGGACGGGGGATGGTTTTATTTGTGAATCGTTACGCTATGGATTTCATTTCGGAGGTTTCTACATGTTGCTTGAGTTTATTAATGCCGCGATATTTCCAATTGTTCACGGTCGAAACGGGCACGCCAAGCGAAGCGGAAGCCTCTTCGTAACTGAGCCCTTCGCAAACGACAAGTCGTACAGCGTCACGTTCGTGCGATGGGAGCATTGATAGAGCTTTTGTGATTTCGGAGTTTGACCACTGCGGTTCTTCTTTGCGATGCTTGCGAAGATCTCGGATCGCTTCTTCACGTTGCGAATCAATATATTGATTTTTGCGTTGGTCTTTGTTGTACCGTCTCTTGATGAGGTTGTCTGCGATTTTTATGAGGTAACTCGAGGAAATCGTTTTATCTTCAAGCGCGTTGACAGTGAGGAGACGTGTGAATACTTCTTGTGCGATGTCTTCTGCAGCACTTGGGGCAAGTGACTTGCGAGTGAAGCAATATACGCGTTTGTAGTATGCGTCAAAGAGTTCAAGTACTAGGTTTGCTCTTGTTGTTGTAACGGGCACGTCAGTCTCTCCTTGGTCAAGCGGTTTGCAACGTTCTTGGTCGCAGAATCCGAGGCTTTTTCAAGACCCAAATTGCCAACACGGCAGTCTGAGGACCCAATTTGTGCTCTTAAGGGGAAAAGGAGCGGGAGGGTCAATGCCTCAGTTTCGGGGAGGCACCTTCATGAGTATCAATTGTCAAGGACTCAAAGCAGCTGTCTGCCAAGAGCCACTCCCTTCTATGAGTGCTATTCGATTTTGTGAATGTAATTGTTCGATAAAAGGCGAAAACTTTCTTCTCGATGTAGACTATGCCTTTTAAACAGACTTTTTTTTGGAGAAATATTCGAAAATGACTCAATCAAACAAGCGTAAACACGCAAAAAACACCTCACATCATGGATCAACTCCGGATATTCGAAAGCAAAAGGGCAGTCCAATGCGCATTTTCATTATGTATTTTGTCATTTTCGGAACGATTCTCGCCTTTATTGGCCTGATGGGGGACGATAGTCTGCCTGGTTCTGGCATGTTTCTTTGGTTACTAGTCGCTTTAAATTTCATTATTTCAATCATTGCCACAATATCGCACCTAAAAAGCGGCAAAAAATCCAAAATAGACGAAATTTCAGAAAAGTGGTAGCCCAATGACAATGCACGCAGTCGTTTTTGGCGCGGGTATGGTCGGATCGGTCCTTGGAGAAGATCTTTCTGCGAGTGGTTTTCGCGTTACAAACGTTGACCAAAGCGCATCGGCTTTGGGGCGGGTGGCCGAAAGGTCAAACGGTACGATTGCAATTCGCCAAGGCGATTGCAGCGACCAAGCATTTATTGCGTCGCTAGCAAATGAAGCAGATATTGTTTTTGGCGCACTACCAAGTTGGCTTGGAATCGATGCCCTTCAAACTGTCATCAAATCCCGAAAGCCGTACTGCGACATTTCCTTTATGGCAGAAGACCCACGAACGTTCGACGCTCTTGCAAAAGAACATGGGGTGACGTGTATTGTTGACTTTGGCGTAGCACCGGGCATGAGTCATTTGCTCTGCGCATACGCCGTGCACCTTTTAGATGACTGCCAACGGTTAGATATCGTGGTGGGCGGTTTGCCAATCGAGCGAACTTGGCCTTGGGAATACAAAGCACCCTTTAGCCCCAGAGATGTCATTGAAGAATATATTCGACCCGCACGAATCGTAGAAGACGGGAAAATCGTTACTCGTGAAGCACTCAGCGAATGCATTTTGATGGATCTTCCGGGTGTTGGAACGCTTGAGGCATTTAATTCAGATGGCCTTAGAACACTTTGCGATACACTCGAAGTACCGTTTATGAAAGAACGAACCTTGCGTTATCCGGGGCATGTTGCATTGATGCAAGTACTTCGTGCGGGAGGGTTTTTTGCAAACGAACCAATCGACGTCAAGGGAAGCAACGTTCGCCCAATAGACATGACGGCAAAAATATTGATAGACGGTTGGAAATATGAGCAGGGTGAGGCAGACTTAACAGTAATGCGTGTGGAAGCCGAAGGTGTCATCGGCGAGGAACATGTGCGATTGCAGTGGGACTTGCTTGACTATTACGATGCTGAAAAAGATCAATCGAGTATGGCAAGAACGACAGCGTTTCCTGCTGCTGCGATGGGGCGGATGCTCGCAGACAACACCATCGTATTGCCCGGTGTACATCCGCCGGAAACTTTTGGAAGCAACGAAACGGTTGTGCAACGACTCCTTGCAGAACTAGAGAGCAGAGACATTCAATTTCACAAAACGAAGGAGTCAATACGATGACAAAGATCGGCATTTTTGGTGCAGGCATGATCGCAAATATTCATGCGGAAGCCGCAGCAAGAATTGGTACGAACGTAGTTGCAGTATTTGACTCACGACTAGAAAGAGCTAAAGAATTCGCTCAGAAACACGCTTGCGATGTCGAAGATTCTATGGACTCATTGCTTGCTCGAGAGGAACTTGATGGCATTGTCATTGCAGTTCCAAACAACATGCATGCCCAACTTGCAATCGATGCACTTGAGGCAGGCAAACATGTTCTTCTTGAAAAACCCATGGCGATGTCCTTAGAGCAGTGTGACCAAATCATACAAGCAAGAAATGCCTCTGGAAAAATGTTGCAAATGGGATTTGTCTGTAGGTATTCTCCTGCAGCGATGAAAGCTAAAGAAATAATTGAGAGTGGCGCCCTTGGAGACGTTCAGCATGTCCAAGCAACGCTCCTTAGACAGCGTGGTATTCCGGGGCTTGGCGGGTGGTTTACAACAAAGGGAAAAAGTGGTGGTGGGTGTTTGATTGATATTGGCGTGCACTTTATTGATCTTGTAACGCACCTTACATCGAAAAAAAATCCAGTTCGCGTTCAAGGAAAATGCACACAAGCTTTTTCCATCGCGTCGTATGCATACGAGGAAATGTGGTCAACCCCAGTGCTC
>JACNLR010000200.1 GCA_014381385.1 Planctomycetota bacterium
CGGTGGACGTTATCCACCACCGTTTCCTACCGTGTCCGGACTTTCCTCGCGTCTCGAACGAATCGAAACCCGCGACCGTCTGTCCACTCGCATATTGTACGCCATGGAGTACACTGCGTGCATGGTAGAGAAGAAACCAAATCTCGTTGCATGGATAGCGCAGAGCCAAGTACAACTCGTAAAAGACGTTGCAAAAGCTGCAAACGTAAAACTTATCGCCATCGGCACTACTAATCAAAGCGAGTTACCTGCACTTGGGAAAAAGTTAAACGTCAAAACTTGCAGTGATATTCGCTCACTTGCAACCAACTACGACGATGCTATTTTATGGATAGCAGAACCAGAAGCATTCAATGTTTCTCTCTGTGAACTCCTACGCCACCGGACGAATCAAACTATCACTACTACGCCCCTTTCTGGTGGCATGGATGAACTCGTCGATGAATCGGGTAAACCCCCTGCTGCTAAATTCATCCCATTGATGCGCCGTAGCTCTAGTTTCGGTGAAGCGCAAGATGACATCGAACAATTTGGTCCACCTGTTTCCGCACACTGCACGATGACATGCTCCTTGATTGAAGGCACACTTTGGTCTCGACTTTTTGATGCGATGGATTGTATTAATGGACTTTTTGGGACACCTGAAATCGTACAAGCATTTTTACATAGCAATCGTGTGCCCGATGAACCTAGCGACTTGCGAGGGCACATGAGCGTAAACTTGCAATTCCAAAACCAACGAGTCGCAACCATGTTACTCAGCGATCACGCTTCTTGGAAACGTGAAATGCTCCTTATAGGCGAGGACCACTCAATCATTATGAACGATGGCGATGCAACGCCCGCGCAACTCATCGCCCAAAGCATGTATTCAACACACCCCACAACTGCTGACGCACCTCGTGTACTTGCGCTCTGCGAAGCTGCTCGACTAAGTTGTTTGACTGGAACCTGCGAACAACCCTCCCGTGTCCTTGAAATGTTTTAAACAACCCCGCGGGTCGTTCATTAAATGCCAATCGCTTGGTGGAGCGGAACAACGATGTCTGGCACAACGCGATGTTCCGCGATGTGTTCAATGTGCCCAGCAAGCCTTCCAAATGTAGTTTTCAACTCTTCAAGTGCTTGGATCGGTCCATTTTTACGAATAGTCAAAAACACGCTAATTGGCTCATCTTGAAAAACTTGCGTTGCTGCCTCGGCAGCTGAAGTTCGTGTTTTCACTTCAACAAATGCCTGCAAATCACACGCTTCGTTCAATGCAAATCCAATCCGAGGTTGTACATCAAGTAACGGCTCCATTGATTCATCCGCCAAAGAAGCAAGTGGTGTATTGGCAAGTAACGTTTGCAACACGACATTGTTCCGGTTTTCTCTTGCAGAAAGGTCAAACCCGTATACAAGTTCAATATATTCAACGTGCAATGGCGTCAATGAAAGATAGTACGGTGAGAGTTCAAGCACCAATCGGTGTAAGTTGTACGCATCTTCGATGTGGTTTGGGTTGACCATTCCAGATGCTATCGCTCTTGGCCTAAGCCCTACCCACTGGTAACGACCGTCTATCTCTGCTGTTTCAAGAGCAACCTCACCTTCAAATCGTCGAATGCGCTCAAACTCAGGAATTTCTCTTCGAATTCGTTCAAACATATCCGATGCCGATTCTTCAACCTTGGGCAATTCAAGGCTTAACGAAATTTTCTGATTGACGTAGAAGTCGCTACAAAGTGTGCTAAAGGACTGCATGGGTGCATAATAGCAGAGTGCGTTTATCGAACGAGGGGTTGCCACTTCATGTAGGTCGCAGATCGCCAAAGCCATTCGAAGGGACCGAATCGAAAATACTTAAGCCACAAGATGCTATATAGAATTTGGAAGACCCAAATCGTACCAACTACATAGAGTAATTCCACTCTTTCTAGTTGGTTGTACCAACCAAGGCCATGGCCATAAAACAACAACGTGCAAATAATCGTTTGCCCGAGATAGTTCGTCAGCGCCATTCTTCCCGTAGCAGCAAGTGCTTTTCTTGCACATGTAAGCCATCCAAGTTTGCAAACAAGCATCACCAAGCAAATCCAGACGAACGCAACAAAGACACCACCAACGCTATTCCAATTTCCATCAAGAAACCGTATAAGCGCGGGATCCCAATTGTGTTGCTGTTTGTACCACACACCGATGGCAATTAAAGGAAACCCAATGAATGCAGAAACCAGAAGCGTCGAGGAATAAAAAAGGGTGGACCTTGAAGCCGAAAGTACTTTCCACTTGTACGCAGCCATCCCCACCATCATCAAACCAATGCAGTGCCAAAACAAATAGATTGGGAAAATTATGAATTGCAACATCACCGCAATAGTTGCGCGATGAGGCAATTGCCCAAGCCAAGAACCCGTATAGGCAACAATTTCGCCCTGCATTTCTGGAGAAGCAAGCGATGCTGAGTTTTGCATCCGTAGCACTTCTTCCTCTGGCCAGAACTGTATTGTCCAGTACATTAACAACATAAATCCAACCGGCACAGCAAACATGGCTACAAAACCAACAGTAAACAACACCGATGGTTTCCAATTCCGCATCGTTGCGACAAGCATTCCGCACAATGCATAGGTAACAAGAATATCACCGAACCACAACAAATACGCGTGTAACATGCCAATAACAAAGAGCCAACCCATTCGACTTGTTTGTAATTTCCACGCATTTTTCCCTTTTGCTTGCGCACGATTCATAAAAATACAAACACCTGCGCCGAACAAAATGGAGAAAATAGACATGAACTTAGTATCAGCAATGAAGTGCAAAATGAGCCACGTGTACCAATCTGCACCTGAAAAGTCGCCGTACACTGCTGGTGATTCGTATGCAGATGTCACCATCGAAAAGGAGACAATGTTCATCAGCAAAATACCAAGCACTGCAACACCCCTAAGCACATCGATAGAAACGATACGGTCCTTACCAAGTATTGCTTGCGAGCTTTGCATTTGTATAGTGTAGGTATTACGCGCAGGTTGTAGCAACAGCATCTGCAACTTTCGCTGCAGCATCTTCCAAATCTGTTGCGGTTTGCATCGTTGGCAATTCTTGTTGTGCTGCTTCAAGTATTTCTCGAGCTGCATCAACATTCGTGCCTTCTAGGCGTACAACTAGTGGTACAGTAAAACTCACTTCTTTTGCCGCCGCAACAATTGCTTCTGCAATAACGTCGCATCGCATGATGCCACCGAATATATTTACAAGTACACCTTCAACTTTAGTATCAGATAAAATTATTTTGAATGCTTCGGTAACTGTTTCAAGTGTTGCCGCTCCACCAACATCGAGAAAGTTCGCAGGACTGCCTCCATGCATTTTTATGATGTCCATTGTCGCCATTGCAAGACCAGCGCCATTGACCAAACAGCCAATATTCCCGTCGAGTGCAATAAAGTTTAGGTCGAACTTTGCCGCTTCTAGTTCAACAGCGTTTTCCTCTGACGGGTCAAACATTTCTTGTAGGTTGTTGTGACGGAATAGCGCGTTATCATCAAAGTCAAATTTTGCATCGATAGCAATCACCTGACCGTCTGGAAATGTATCGCAACTTGGAGTGACAATGAGTGGATTGATTTCAGCAAGCGATGCGTCGGTTTCTTCAACCAGTGTAGACATTTTGAGCATAATGTTCGTCGCTTGCCCAACCTGCTTACCAGTAAAGCCAACCCTGAATGCCATTTCACGTGCTTGGTATGGTTGCAAGCCAGCAAGCGGATCGATACGAACCGTCTTAATTGCGTCGGGTGTTTCATGCGCAACTGTTTCAATATCAACGCCGCCCTCGCTAGATGCGATAAGCGCATTTGCACCACTGGTTCTGTCGGTTGTAATTGCAAGATAATATTCACTGGCAATATCAACGCCATCAGCGATAAGTACTTTCGTTACGTCTAGTCCCTCTGGTCCTGTTTGAACAGAAACCATTTTATTTCCGAACATAAAAGACGCTGCTTCGTTGACTTCCTCTTGCGTTTTGCAGAGTTTTACAAAGCCAGCCTTGCCCCTGCCACCTGCGTGGACTTGGGCTTTGACAACAAGGAGGGTTGCCCCGGAATCAAAAAGGCTCTTTGCGGCATCGTTTGCAGCTTCGACAGTTGATACCATCGTGCCAGAAGGAACTGGAATTCCCGCATCCGCGAGAAGTTGACGAGCTTGGTATTCGTGAATTTTCATAGAATCGACAATTATACAACAACGAAAGGAGACTTGTCATGCCTGTAACCCCTTCATCGATGGTCCCAATTGGAACCCAAATGCCTCCATTTTCGCTTGCAACAGAGAGCGGCGCTCCTTGGTCACCGCAAGATAATTCTGCTGGAACGCTCGTTGTTTTTATGTGTAATCACTGCCCATTTGTAGTGCATATTGCTTCAACGCTTGTACAAATACACGCGCTTTGCGAAGCGAATTCCATCTCAATGGTTGGGATTAATTCGAACAATATCCAAACACATCCCGACGACGCACCAGACAAAATGATTTTGTGTGCGCAAGAGTATGGCTGGAATTTTCCATACCTCTTCGATGAAACGCAAAAAACTGCCAAAGCATTCGCTGCAACCTGCACGCCAGACACGTTTTTGTATGGCAGCGATGGAAAATTGTTTTACCGAGGTCAATTCGACGATTCAAGACCAAATCAAGGTATTTCCGATGGTAGAGACCTTCAAAATGCGATTCATGCGTTGGTTTCGGGTGACCCGCCGCCAGAAGATCAACAACCCTCCATTGGCTGTAATATTAAGTGGAGATAAATAAAACGAAAAAAATGTGAATTTCACCACTAAGCCGAGAATATTGATGCATACTATGAACATACAACTTTTGGACTCCCAGACTGGGACGATTCCTACACCATGCCCCATAGGGTAATACGGGCTCAGATGAAGCACCGTTTCGGGGGACATACGAGAGGAGCCGTCCCAGTCTTCTTTTTACACAAAAATATCCGCAAAATCAATACAAACAGCGTATGATGATAAATAGATGAAACAAACGAATTGTTTGAGACGTTGTACTCATGTCTTTTTTCAGAAGCGTCGAAAACTTCAATGGCACTATTAGGAGGTTCACCAATGAACAAAACACTACTTGGAATCACAATCGTAACAATCTCAGCAACAGCAATGCTTGGATGCAGCAACACCGAACAAGGTGCCGGATGGGGCGCTGGAATTGGAGCACTCGCAGGACAAGCTATTGGTGGTGACACAGAAGGCACATTAATCGGTGCTGGAATTGGAGCACTCGTCGGCGGCGCAATCGGCAACGATCAAGATAAACAACAAAGAAATAGGCAACAACAACGTAGTGCGGATGGCACGACGATGCGCCGAACAACTATTCATGAAACACTTGATGCCGATGGCAATGTCGTCAAAACTGGGACTACGACCACTACGTCAAGCCAAACATCAGGTGGCTACACCGGTCTAGAAGACTAAGCACACCCAAATGAAAATCGTTTTACTCCTCATCGCTGCGTGCACCACTTTTGCATCGGTTTCTTGCTCTAAGACCAACAATAGTCTGAACCAACGCTCAAGCATGGACGCAATCGCAGACGGCACATTCGCAACGGATAAAGCGATGCAAGAAGAGCGCCACGAGCAAGGAAATTACATAAAAGAACAAGAACAACGATACGAAGAATAAAAGTACGAATCAAAAAGGAAATCGCATGAAAAAAATACTTACAACACTCACTATCTCAACCCTCGTCATATTTGCAATGACTGGATGCACGAAAACCGAAGAAGGCGCTGTCCTTGGTGCTGGAATTGGTGCACTCGCAGGCCAAGCAATTGGCGGAGATACTGGTGCGACCCTCATCGGTGCAGGCGCAGGCGCACTGCTTGGCGGCGCAGTCGGAAACTCACAAGAAAACTAATTTTCTTCGTAAACCGAAATTTTAAAAAAACCCGTTCTTTGAACGGGTTTTTTTCTTGCCATCCTCAAAAACTCTATCCCTATTATTAGCAAAATATTCACCTCTGAGACTTTTTTTATGTTGAGTCATTCTGTTTGCACAAAACAGCGTTTAAAGCTCTTAAAAAGTCTCAGAGGCGATTATTGGGCTAAAAAAAAGTCTCAGAGGAAAAATTGTAAGCCACCCACGGGAGTCGAACCCGTGACCTAAGCTTTACGAAAGCTTCGCTCTACCAACTGAGCTAGGGCGGCGAAATTCGTATCAAATTATGGAATGAACAACGTAACCGAAGTATATGGATGGTCTAAGGCACCGTTGAGCCGTGCAGCGGCATCTGCTAACTGCCCAATAGAATTCTCTGTAAGGTCTACGACCATCTCAACTTGCCAATTCTGAGCTAGGTTACCCCAGCGCCGAACGGAAGCTGCTGATTCATCTAGAAGCATCACTTGTGTTTCCTCATCGCCACCGGTCAGTGCGGCATCAATCAATGATTGCTGTGCAACCGAATCTTCAATCATAGATAACGTTTGAGCTATCACAGTTTTTGATTCTATATCCGAGTCGTTCAACGCCGCAATCAAAGTGCTCGTCGCGTCGTCTACTTTCAAGATAGTTTCAGCAAGAGCAATATCTCGCAATACCGCAAGAGCGCGTTTTGCAAACTCTGTTTGCTCATCGTAACTCAAGCGCCCACCCGAAGCAGATCCAAGTAAATCTTCTATGACAGCAAGTTTTGCAGCATCAGATACTCCGATATTTGCACTCTCTACCATATCTGAATCACTCAATGCAGTTGCAAGTATCTGCGCTTCTGCACCTTCACCTAGTACTAAAACTGGTGTAACGGTGGTATCTGGAGTTTGAGCAAGTTCGCTTACAAGCAACTTTCCATGCTCAGCATTGCGAGCAATAACTACAACTAAGTCAAAGCCGGGTACTGCTCCTGCAGTTTCAATTGAATCTGGAATAGTTGTGCCATCGCCAACAACAGTCCAACCATTCCCGTTCAAGAGCGTTGAAACATCTCGCCTTGTGTCTTCGTCGTCACCAATAACAAGTGCGAACATTTCACCACCATTTCGCACTGCGGAAGCAAGCAATGGGACAATTCTGTAACTTCCCTGGAAGGCGTTTTTTGGAAGCGTTGATGCAATCGTAAGAGCGGATTCATATTGAACCGTTCTGTCTGGGTAATACATCGCTGCAACAAGAGGCATGTCCTTGCCACCAAGGAGCGAGCCCGCACCAGCAGTTTTTGCAAGTGCAGCAATCGCATCGAGTCCAAGCGCAGTATCGCCATCACTTAACGCCTTCGCAAGTACCATTTGTGCAATCTCAGGACCAAACACTGTTGCATAAAACTCTGGACTGTATGGTAGTGAGCCGAACACTACATCATCAGCACCCCGCAGCTCACGTGCTCGGCGGAGATTCGCAGCAACAAAGACACTCATCGCGCCAGCATTCTCTGCATCTGTGTCAATCGCAAGCGAAGCGAAGTGCATCGCCATAACATCGCCAAACACCTCTTGTTGGACGTCATATACGACTAACTGCTGCGTAGGATCCCAAACCCAGAAAATATTCAAGCCCGCTATTGCAGGTGGAAGAACCGACGCTTGCCCGTCATAAAATTGTTTTGCAACGACCGTCTGCATCGTTGAAAGGTTTGAATTCGTTGCTATGCCTATTCGTTTCAAGGCACGTTCCGCGGCATTGCGTACATCTGGTGTTTCACTTGTATCGTTTGAAAGTGCTAGCAAACTCGGTGCAGCGTGTGTGTAACCGATTTCCCCAAGTACACTTGCTACAACTGCTTGGGAATCGTTATCAAGATAAGGCAATGCAGTTTGCAATGGCAAGACAGCATCTCTTCCAATTTGAATAAGCATTGCACGAACTCTTCTTGATGTGCTCGCATCGTTTGCAACTTGCAGCGTGCGCAAAAGAGGTGGCACAGCGTACTCACCTGCTTCAATCAGACGTTTTTCCGCAAGCAAGAAAAAATGGAAACGTGCATGGCCTGCTAAAACAAAAACAAAGCCAGACGCG
>JACNLR010000025.1 GCA_014381385.1 Planctomycetota bacterium
GGTTTGTAAAACCGCTTCATGTTGTTCAGCTGTACGTTTTGCTTCTGCAATCCGCTGGGTTGTTTCTTCGTGGCTTGCTTGAAGCGATTCAAGTTCCGATTCTGCAGTCTTTTTGTTAGTAGCAGAGCGATTTTGTTGCTCTATTTGGCTATCGAGGCGTTCTTTTGCTGATTGGGCTTCGGCGAGGAGTTGCGCATGTTTACTATTTCGCTCTTCAAGTTCGTCTTGGATATTTGAGAGAAGGCTCTGTAAATTGACAACTTTTTGTTGGAACACGGCGTGTTCGCTTGCAATATTTTCTACGTGGCGATCGATTTCTTCGAGCCGCTTCGCAGATGCCGTAATCTGCTCTGTTGCGCCTTCTCGCTGTCCTGCGAGCGCCTCTTCTCTGGTTTGAATCTCACTGAGGCGTGAACGATCGTCATCGATTTGTTGCTTTGACTCCTGAATCGATCGATCCATCATTTCAATTCGCTGCTGGGAGTGTCGAATTGTTGACTCATGTTCGGTTGATTTTTGGATGAGAGTTTGGTGATTTGCTTGGAGGGAATGCCTATCTATTTCAGCCTGTTGCTTTGTATCTTCTAGTTGTATAACTTTTGCAGCAATCTGTTGGCGTTCTTGTTCAAGCGAAGTAAGTTGGCTTGTCAATCCATGAAGTTGAGTGTGAAGTTCGTGGAATTGATCAAGAACAACATGCTTACGGATTGAACGGAGACGCTTGTCAAGGTCAGTGAATTTCCGTGCTTTCTCTGCTTGATTACGAACGGTCTTTAATCGCCGTTGCGTTGAAGCGAGCTGTTCGCGAACGCGAACCAAATTTACTTCGGAACGTTCAAGTTTACGCTCAGCTTCCGTTCGGCGAGATTTAAATCTAGCAACACCAGCGGCTTCTTCAAGAATGCCACGTCGCTCAGCAGGGTTTGCTTGTAACATCGCTGCAACGCGACCCTGTTCTATAATCGAATAGGCATTTGTGCCAATGCCTGTATCAAGAAAGAGTTCTCTAATATCTTTTAGTCGTACTTTATTCCCGTTAATCAAATACTCACTGCGCCCGTCGCGATAGAGTCGTCTTGTTACACCAACTTCGTCGGTATCAACTGTGAGAAAGCGGCGATGACTAGGTTGTTTTGCATTTGCATTCGTTACAGGATTATCAAAAGTTAATGTAACAGCAGCGGCGCCAAGTGGTTTGCGAACGGCAGATCCTGCAAAGATAACATCGAGCATCGCTTCGCCGCGAAGGCTCTTTGCTGAGCGTTCACCTAATACCCACTTAATCGCATCGACTACGTTTGATTTGCCACAACCATTTGGACCAACAATCCCAATAATAGGGGAGTCGAATTCAAACACTGTTGCGTCCGCAAAGGACTTGAAGCCAGCAATTGTAATTTTAGATAACCGCATATAAAAGAAGACCTCCTGTCTAGTGCTATGGCTTCGTCCTGAAACCAACCCCCCAATGGGCATCTTGCCCTGCGAGGAACCCGTATTTAAGGGTTTACACTGTTTATAGTAACGAAAAAATAGCAATTCCCCAAGCCAAAACCTATGGGATAATTGCATTAGAGGACAAAAAAACAACTTTAGGAGAGTGGAACTTCCTCATCTTGGGAAATTTGGGGCTGATCGATGAATCTTGGGGCATCTTCTTTTTCAGTTTCAGGCTCAAAATCGGGTCTAGGAACAAAAGACGATTCCGTTGTAAGTCGTTTGATTGCTGCAAGGAGGCGATCTTGTTCAACTTTGAAATCAGCGTCAATATAGTGTTGGCGCCAAATGGTATGGAGTGCTCCAATTGTTCTGCTGTAACTCAAGTTTAGTCCTGGCGCTGGTTCTTCTGGTGTTGATTCATGTGCGAGGAACATCGTGAAGGTTGGGAGATCTGCTGTAATGTGCTGAAGTGTCGTCGTTCCCTTGTCTGTGTCTTGGTACCGAACGAGGAGTTCGCCAGAATCATCGTCTACATCTTTAATCAGAAGATTATTCTCCCACGCTTGTAAAGTGAGTGGGCGGGAAATTTCAACGTCACCAGCGAGTATGATTTTAGGATAGCCAGTTTGCGTAACGTAAATCAAGTTGTAGTCTGAAGGGACATGGATCAAGTCAAACTTGTCAGGGATGGAATACTTTTTAATGGAGATATCATTCCGCTTGACAAGTGCCTCAGCAACTCGGAGTCGAATTTCAAGGTCCGTGTCGTTTAGGAGTGGGCGTAAGCCCTCTTCAATTCGATAATCTACTGGCATTGATTCGAGAAGTTCAATGGCGTCGAGCCTGCCGCCCAGCGCTGTTTTTGAAGTTGCCTCTTCAAGTAAGAACGGAATTACAAGAGGATCTTCAAGCCCACCGCCCGCACGCAGCGCGGCGATTCTAGGGAGGCTTTCTGTGTGTTCGTAGAGAGGGCGGATAACACTCAATACGCGAGGTCCAATTGCTCTCCATCTCCAAGCTGCAGCGTCTGCATTTCTTGGGCTTGGGTCAGCGAGAAGCAGCCGCTTCACTGACATTGCAATGCCTTCTGGGTTTTGTGAGCGCATAGTAATATGTGTCATTATTTCCATGAAGGTAGGGACGTCATCTTTCCACGATGGAGGCACACGAATGTCAATCATTTCGCTGCTCATACCATGTGCAGTTGGTCCATCTTGTCCTTGTTCTTCTGGAAATATTCTGTTGATTGAAGATTGAATCAGCGAAGCACGTGCGTGGCTTGGCTCGAATAAAACGAGCCGCATTGTCATATTGTGCAATACCTCTCCACCCTTGAGGATTCGACCCGAAGTACGGTGAACGGAGTCGGAATTGATCGCGTTAGGCTCAGCAAAGGGATTGATAAAAACGGGACCAGATGCAGCCGCTACTTCTCTTGCTTGTGACCTGCCTGTTGTGAGTTCGCCTTGGCGAAGAAGGGTGGGTAACAACATACCGCCCTCTAAACTTGTTGTTGAACTGCTTGGTTCTGCGTACACATGAACATCAAAGACCGTCCCTCTTAAGGAAGGGTGGTCTTCGCGCATATTTGAACGGGATGGTTTTCTACCAGAAGCAGCTTGTGGAATCGCAGCTTCGACAATAACTACAGCAGTTTCGTTCGAATTGAGCAGTGCATCTGGTTTGATATGTCCCCAGCCACGTGTTGATTCGCCGAGACCTCGTTTTGCTAAATCGGCGACCATATGTGCGCGCACTTGCGGAGGTATCTCGCTTGAACCTGTTCCATCTAAACCTACTACAAGACCATAGCCTGCTGCGATTATTGGCTCGTATTGTGTGCTGTATGAGTCGGCATATCCCATTAATGCGACATGTTGCTTGATAGTTCCTCGAAGCATGTTTGGCACTTCGCCATTAAACGAGATTTTCGACCGAACAGGTCGTGGTTTTTTGTCTGCGCGTTCAATACTCGAACAGCTCGTAAGAATGCAGAGTGATAGCAGATAGATACAAATTCGCATCTTGCCATTGTACCCGCTCTCACGGTCTTGATTTAATCAACCTCGGGTTAATTAATCAGGGGCAGGTGCCCCAAACATCGACGATTGCGAGCAAGTCTAGCACGTTGACGATTCCGTCGCCGTTCACATCTGCATATCCATCGGAGCCCCATTGGTCGATGACCAACAGGAGATCTGCAACACCTACAACGCCATCCTTATCAATGTCCGCTATGTAACAAGCAGGAGGTTGACCGCAGTACGTCCGAGTAATTTGAACATTGTCTAGAGCTGCTTCAACGATGGAAGGACCATCCTCGTCACCACACGTGAACAAGAGATAAATATCGACGATTCCGGTTTCATTAATTATCTCTGTCATATCAAATTCAACATACCGCCATCCGCCCTCAACGTCATCACCCATTGGACCGACGACTTCGACAGGTGACCAATTGCTTCCACCATCGATGGAAACGTCGACGGTCATGATATCTTCGTATGCATTGGTACCTCCGCAATTGCTACCGTTGCTAAACCAACGGTAATAACTCAAGACGGGGTTTTCGCTCATATCAAGTTGAATGGAAGGGGAGTAGAGCATGGTCGTACCGTTATCAATATCTTCATGGTAATTGTTGCCGGTTAGAAAACACATGCCCGAGCCACCAAAAGCAGTTGCGGGTTCGCAAAAATCACCAGTCCCTGAAGGAACTACTCTATCCCAGTTGCCATATTCTGCACCAGCGATAGGCAGCCACCCCATGTTCAATTGAAAGTTGTCGTAAAAGACATCTTCTCTACCTGAGTAGGCTGATGCTACCCACGGATTTTCTGGTGCATTTATGGGGCTTGCAAATTCGTCCCCATCTTGTGTCATAAACGTGATATACCACTCCACGGTGGCTCCACAGTCTAGGTAAGGGAACACTGCTCCGTAATCAGAAGCGTTTGCAGGAAGAAGCGGAGTTTCCATCCAATCACCATCCCCAACTTTCCAATGTAAAGTTCCAGAGTTTTCAACGGGCTCTGATGATCCAGCCATAACGTTAATTGGAACGGACGTACCACCGTACGGATCAAGAAAGTCAGGTATACCAGAGGGATAATAGATAAGTAGAGGCGGGTTGCATGAAAGGATGTCGCACTCTGTATCATCACCTTGGTAGACTCCACCCATGGAAAGGCAGTTATCTTCCGATGAAATGCTGCATACAACGCCAGAGCAACAAGCGCCTGTTTCAATCGGAATGCAAACGCCAAGTGGGTTTGCAAGAGCATTTTGTAAACCAGTGTTGTTCATGCCACATCCCCAGTTGTTTCCACCACCAGATGTGCAGCCTGCATTTGTGTGAATACCAATCGCTTCGCCTGTTGCAAGATTAAGAACTGGCGAGCCACTGTTGCCACCACTCGTATCGGTGGCGTATCCGATTGCAGTACCACTACGAACCATATACGGTCCAATATGTATTTTTTGCACACCATTCCACGTTGGGCTAACTGGGTTTGAAACAGTTCCATAGCCAGTAATGTCAATCTCTTGGTTCGAGACGCTTGGCGGCATGCTTGTTATGTAATATTCACCGCCTTGTGCTTGAAAATGCGTGAGCCCAGTTTCCGTATTTGGAAAACAGCCAAAGTAACCCCAGTCGTCGCCGATACCGCTGTATCCGTGTTGGAAGGATGTAGCATCCGTTGCATATTGATCTTCAGGTCCGGGGTGCATGTATGCGCCCGACGAAGAACTAAGAGGTACATTGAACTCAACTGTGTTAATGTCGAAGTACCCGTTTGTAGAACAGTGACCTGCGGTGAGAAATTGATGATTTGCGTCATCGATTATCCATGCAGTACAGCCAATTGGCATCGCTCGAGCGCAACGTGCGACATCGCTTAACTCGCGATCGTCGGTAGGACCACATATAGATCGTTCATCCCCTGTATTGTATAAATACGCAACGGAGGTAATTGACACATTTGCTTTTGGTGTATTTGGTTCCGCGACGAGTTCAACAACGACCATCGATCCATTGAACCAAGCACTTTTGTTTTGCCATTGCTGTAGTGTTTCAGCTCGATGGTGTTGCACGGCTCCGTCTAAGATAGAGGTCAATCGTAACATCGTTCCAGTTGGCAAAGATGTTTCACCGAACTGAATTTGCATCGAGTCAGCGCCATCGAAGGCGACAAGATGTCGAAAGATGGTGCTATCCTTTTTAGATCTGTTTTGGACCGTGCCGCTCGTCACTCGGAAGGGGACAATTTCCTGTGAAATCGCAGGGGCTTGGCAAGTTGCTTGGCTTGAAAACAGAGTGCTCGTAGTAATACTTGCAAAAAATAAAAGTGCTATGGATATGCGATGCATTGTAGGGGGCCCTTTCTTGTAAACCTCTTGGTATTGATAGTATGCAGATATTCAGCGAAATGCAAATAAAGATGCGTATTTTGACTCTAAAACAACTTTTTAAAGATTTTTAGTTGCAAAATCTCTCGTTTCTGTCATCATTAATCCCAATAGAGAGTTGAAAACCAATTTCCACAACGAGGATTAGAAAGATATGCAGTACAACAACATTTTGACGGCGATTGCTTTGCCCATCATTTTTGGAGCAAATGCCCTTGGCGAGAGTCCTTTGATGGAACAAATGCGACAGGAATTCCCCCAGTTACGGACGATGGAGCAAATGGGGAAACCATACAAAATTGTGCACAAGCAATTAGCAACTGGTAGAACACCTATTGCAAGTGCTGAAAACTTTATTGAAACATTTTCCGCTGCATTAGAAGTTGATGCAAAAGAATTTGTACAACGAGGTCCGTTTGAAGATCGACACGTTGAACAAGATATTATGTATATCCCAGAAACGGGAGAACATAAATTTACGGGTGTGTATTACATGCAAACCGCAGATGGCTTGCCAGTCTATGGTTCTCGCCTTATGGTGCTTGTACGAAACATTAAGCATTTTCCAGCAGTGAGTGCAACGACTGATTTACGGGATGTGGTTGGTTTTATAGCTCCAAAACGGTTAGTTGCGAGCGAAGCGGTTGCTTTGATGGCTGCAGCGACGCACCTTGGTCGTGGAGCAACAGTCACGCAGCCTGAAATTATGGTGTTTGCTGGGACCGAGCACGCAGCGCATGAACCAACAGCAGCCCTTGTGTTTGAAGCAAGTGTGGGCGGTCCTTGGGACATGACTACCTATTAGTACGTGGAACTTGTAGTTGATGCGCAATCAGGTGAAGTGCTTCATGAAGTAAATCGCATACTCGAGTTTGTCGATGGAAATGTTTCAGGAATGGCAACAGAAAGTTCAGGTGCAGATGTTTGCGAAGAGGAGACGGCTGCGGGGCTACCTTACGCGAAGGTAACGATGGGAAGCACTTCGGTATTTGCAGACGTAAACGGGGATTATTCGATTACTGGTAGTGGAGACTTGACTTCACGATTAGACGGAAAGTTCTTTAATGTTAATCACTTGCAGGGGGGTGATTCTTCCCTCATGCAAAATAGCATTGACCCAAATTTTTTGCATAACGAAGCAAATAGTGATGAGTTTTATCGTGCTGAAGTAAATGCGTACTTGCAGGCAAATGTAGTTCGGGATTTTACGCTTTCCTACGCGCCTAATTATCCAACAATCGCAAACCAATTGTCATTCACCGTTGAAGTAAACGATAGCTCTGTATGTAACGCCTTTTATTTTGGTGATTTTATTCGGTTCTTTAATGCTGGATCTGGATGTAGTAACACAGCATTTTCCGTCATTGTGCATCATGAATACGGACACCACCTCGTTGCAACGGCAGGCAGTGGCCAAGGGCAATATGGAGAAGGGATGGGCGACGTCATGGGTGTGCTTATCACAGGTGACAATGAACTTGGCAGAGGGTTCCTTTCTAGCGACTGCGTGCAGGGTATTCGTGACGCAAACAACAATGTGCAGTATCCTTGCAGCGGCGGTATACATGACTGTGGTCAATTGATTTCAGGCTGTGTTTGGGATACGCTTGAAGCAATGGAGGCATCATTTGGAAATGAAGCAGTAGATATTGTTTCGTCTCTTGCAGTTAACTCAATTTTAATGCACGCAGGTGACACGATTAGTCCATCTATTACTATGGACTGGTTAGTGCTCGACGACGATGATGGTGATTTAGAAAACGGAACTCCGCATTGTGCTGAAATTCAAGCAGGTTTTGCTGAGCATGGCATGGAAGTTTCTGGAATGGAGTGTCCAGAAGTAAATCCATTATTAACGATCGATTACCCAGAAGGCAAACCGAGTTTAATAGATCCATACGGAGGGACTTGGGTAGCGGTAAACTTCTTATCTGGAACGACTGAACCAGCACCAGACAGTGGGAACTTGCATATAAGCGTGCACGGTGGCGCTTGGGAAGAAATTCCTTTAGTGCCAGCAACAGAATCAGACTACGTTGCTGTTTTTCCATATCTTGAATGCGGTGAAATTGTTGATTGGTATATTTCAGTAGACACAGTTGACGGTGATGTCGTTGAAAGTCCAAACAACGCGCCAGATAACTCATGGAATGCGCATGTATTTAGTGGC
>JACNLR010000079.1 GCA_014381385.1 Planctomycetota bacterium
ACGGCGGTGATCTGGCTCAAAGGGAATTTTCGAGTCAGGAAAGCGGCGTTGCACTACTTCTGCGACTTCTCCTGCAGGAGGGCTGAAACTTGCGATGTTATAGACAATTTGGCTAAGTTTTGCTCTTGGCGCTGCAGCCAATTGCAACGTGGCATCTATCGCTTCTGGCATTGTCATAAATGGAATACGCGTATCTTCACGAACAAAACACTTGTACGCTTCACCTCTTGCTGCAGCATGTAGCATTTCTGGCACGAAGTCGCTCGTGCCGCCTGTAGGAACTGTCTCCGCTGAAATAAGCCCGGGATATCGAACGCATCTAAAATCAACGACTCCTCGGTTTTTGTCATTACCCTGCACACTATCTTGTGCAAGTTGTCTATACGAGTGTGCGTAATATCTACCCAGATGTTCGCAATAAAGTTTATTGCAACCGTACATCGTAGATGGCTTGCAGTAATTGTATTCTGCCACAGCACCTGCCTCTGTTTTCTGCCCAAGTGAACCAAAGCCGTATACAGCAATTGAACTGGGGAATACTACTTTCACGGGTTCGCCGTACATACGACCTTGCTCTGCTGCAATTTGCAGAATGTTCACCGTGCCAGTGACGTTTACTTGGTGCGCTACTTCTGGGGCAAGTTCAGCGCGAGTGCTCAGAACTGCAGCGAGATGGTAAATCTCCTTAACTTGGTACATGGCAAGAAGTCGATCAATCGCATCGCGATCACATACATCCGCAAGATACGTTTCAGCGCACTGCTCTCGTAATGACTGTTCGAGATCGCGCAAATCAGTAGCGACTATATCCGGCCTATCTTCTCCGCTTAATGCAGAAATCAGCCCATGTCCAACTTCACCGCCTGCTCCCGTTATAAAAACCGCAGGTTGCCTACGCTCACCTAAAATGCTTTGCTCCATCCGTATATTCTAGTATCTTGTACGACATGTTAGGCAGTCAAAGTAAGAACAGTGATATTCACAATTGGCGAGCGTTTTATCGAGAAAATGCGATGCCTGAATTGGCTGAAACGTCAATAGAACCCAATAAGGTTGTTGACGATTGCGGCACCAAGAAATTCTTGCTCAAATTGCATGATGGGCTTGAAACGGAGTCGGTCATTCTGCCTATAAAAGGGTTCAAGAAGACTCGGCATACACTTTGCCTCTCTTCTCAAGTTGGTTGCGCTATGGGGTGTGAATTTTGCCAAACTGCCCAAATGGGGTTAGTTCGAAATCTCACAACTGCTGAGATAGTCGCCCAGTGGCATGCAGCGCATCATGCTCTTAAGACTAAGATTGACAACATCGTATTCATGGGAATGGGAGAACCGCTTGAAAATCTTGATGCTGTGATTCCTGCGATAGAGATTCTTGCGGATAACAACGGGCCAGCGATTGCAAGTTCTAAAATATGCGTCTCGACTGTTGGTCGTATCGAAGGCATCAAAATACTTGCTGCCATGGCAAGAACGAATGGATTCAAGCGGCTATCACTCGCATTTTCAGTAAACGCGCCAAACGATGCCGTTCGGAAACAAATAATGCCACTCGCTCGCGCTGTTTCTATGGAACAATTACGAGACGTCATCCTTACCTATCCGCGCCACGATTGTGGCGGCGTTCTAGCTGAGTATGTTTTGATTCCAAGCGTCAACGACAGCGACGAAGATGCATTAGAAATCTGCGAGTATCTAAAACCGATTGGTTGTGGATTGAATGTTATTCCATACAACCCTCGTGACAACAGCCCGTGGCCTGCGCCCACGGAGTATTCTGTAGAGCGCTTTGTAGCAACCGCAAAATCAACTGGGCAATTCGTAAGAAGAAGAATTACGCTCGGGAGAGACACAATGGCAGCTTGTGGACAATTAGGAAATAAAAAAAGTAATTAACTTTAAAGGTCAATTACTTTTTTCATTTTGTTTAGTAACCGTTGTTAACTAATTAGGTCGAGAGCCACCTCGAGATTCACCACTGCGAGAATTACCTCCTCGGTCTCCGTTGGAAGCTCCTTGACCACCACCTTGGCCTCTTGAATCACCGCGCTGACCACCACGACTGCCTCCATTTCGAAAATGCTCACGAATCGCTTCACGCTCAGATTCGCTTATCTCACCATTACCGTCTTTATCAAATTGCTTCATAAACTCTTCGCGATTAAAAGAATTACGATCGTTGCCACCACGATCTCTTCCGCCTTCACGGTTGCCGCGACCACGCCCTCGATCATCTCGTTGAGAGCGTTTTTCAAGGCCACCAAGTTCTTCAATTTGTTCTTCAGTTAACAGTCCGCGAAGCAAATCAAGATACATGTCTTCTATAGTTCGCTTGTTTTCTTCTGCCTGCTGTATTGGGTTGTCTTGACGTTCGGATGAGCCACCTGTCATTCGTTGCGCAAACCGTTCCATTCTTTCAACTTGCTCTTTTGATTCCCATTGATGGGTCGCTGATAAAAGTTGTTCGTTTGCGATTGCAATTTCACTCTCCATACTATCTTGATAGTCCATAATTACTTGCATTGTTTCCGGTTCAAGTCCCTCGAGTTCAAGCGCAGCTTCGTACGCTCGGTCTGTTCGCGAAGGCCTGTAGATACGTGGGTAAGAACTCTGCTTAGATACCGCGTCAAATTGGTTCACCTTATCCTTCGGCAATAATACAAGTATATTTTGGACCGCGGTGTCGTTTACATATCGAACAGTTTCTGCAAGTCTACCTTGCATTTTCAATACATCAATACCCGAAGTAGTGTCCATCGTACGCATCGCCGACATAAGAGTTCCTTGGTTTTCAACTAGATGATCGTCTCTTGCGACAAGCGCGTCTGTTACATTTACATCCCACTCTTGAATGGCAGGGAGCAATGCAGCAAGCACTTCATCTTCGTAGTCTTGCTGTTCCAAAAGGCTCATAATGTCAGTTGTTTCTCCACTAAGGCGACCCCGAGGTAATAGTCGATCGCGAATAAGTTGCCTCTCCAAGGCAGGCCACAAAAGTAGTTGTTCTTCTGTTAATACTGCGACCAAATCACCTTCAAACTCTTCACGCATTTGCTTCTTTAAGCGAAGTTGATCGTGCATGAGCAACGCGACCTCTTCTATTGCCGTTTGCCGTTGTGGTGATTGCCATTGATCAACTCGTTGTTGACGCATTTCCTCTTGAATCGTTTCGAGTTGTTGTGTTAACCGGTCTCGCAACTCTTGCATGCCAGTTTCTTCCCCTAAGTTATTGGCTGCGTCAAGTTTGTCCCTAATTGCATTTGACTTATCTCGAAGTTCTTGACGAGCCTGACGATAGGGATCATCTTCATCGCCTCGCATCGAACGAAATGAGTTACCAATACCATCTTGACTTGAATCACTCGCTTCACGAAAAGATTCGTCGTAATCTCGAAGGATTTGTTCCACGATAACTTTTTGCTCATCAGCAAGATCAAACGTTACTACAAATCGTTGCAAATCACGCAACATATAGTCTGGTGTCATCCCACCTGCACCCATAATCGATGAAAATCCACCACCTCGGCGACTTGGCTGGGCAACTACTATTGCCGTAAGTATTGTAATTGTAAGTATTTGTGATACTATTTTTGAATATATTGACATTAAAAGCTCCTTGGGTTAAGTAGGAAAAACGATTCTATGACCTATTTTGTTGCAGGAAATTACTGGATTATCATGAAAATCCTCTCGAGTTTGTTAGTTTTAAAATGCCTTTAAAGTGCTCAAGAAGTGGTTGCTTGTCACATAAACGCACGGTAATGAGATCCATTCGAAGCGTATAATTGTGTTTTTTTGCTTCCCATCGTAACTGTTTAGCAACTCGCAGCATCGCATTTCTTTTTTTGTGATCAATCGTGTTCTCAGGTAATCTCTTTCTATCCATAGTCGTGCGGACTTCGACGATTACCAAGGTATTCACATCTGGGCTAATTGCAAGGATATCAAGCTCATCCTTGCCAAATCTGATATTTCGCCCGACAACCCGCCAACCATTCTTTGTAAGATAATTTCGGGCACATCGCTCGCCTTCCCGCCCAATTTCCGAATTTGATATTTTGCCACTATTGGAAGTATCGTTGCAAAGCAATCTTAGTAGCGCGAATAGCCATTTTGTTAATTTCGGCCAAGCCATGCTCACCCCAGATAGTTTGTAGATATCTATTAAGTTCAAGGTTAAATTGTTCGTTTCGAAGTTGGTTCCTCACTGCAATTTGAACCTCGCGGTTATAGACCGAAATTGGTTCTTTCAATTCTAAAATAGCGATCCACTGCTGCGATTTGCTTGTCTTGTGGGTAAACATTCTATTTTCTTCTTCTGAATTAAGCAATCCCTCAATGATACTGTCGCTCAAACCCAATGCTTCAATACCACCCTGTTTTAAATCATGTCTCGACCAAACACCTCCATTTTCAGCATCAACAGCAGCAGCTACTTCCAAAAAAGGTTTTCCTTTTGCAAACAACTCTAACACTGTATCAATTCGAGGGTCTTCTGCGTCAAGGCGTATTCTTCCCAAAATTATAATTCCGCGGGCTGCAGGTATCGCTTCAAGCGGCAGTTTCGTCAGACCCTCGCGGACAATCTGTATGCGCTCATCTTCAACCTCGATTATTGAATCAAATTCTTCTATATGTATTTTTTCAAATACTCGCTGAATATCCCTCCAAGTCACGCTCACATTAGGCCAGATTTTTTCTCGGTAGAGTTTTTCTATCAGAATTGTTTCTCTATTTGTTTCTAAAAAAGAATCTACCGATTCGCCTTCTTGCTCTTGAGCGAGTTTCCTCATTTGCGATTTACTTCCACCCTGCGTTGATGCTAAATCTTTTCGCATTTGTCCAATGACAGCGAATAAGCCATACGCGAGTTCTTGACTAATGCCGGAATTTGCTTCCGTGAGAAGCACGTCACGTTTGACTAGTTCACTCACTTGGAGACCGAGTTCAAAAAGAAGATAATCTTCAAATTGCGTTTGCGTCAACTTATCTCTGCGTAATGCAGCTCGAAGTTTATCCTCTACAGAGTCAAGAACCGCATTAGCAAAAATTGGCCTGCCGTTCACTTTTCCAATCAATGATTCAACGGTAATTGGAATGCCAACTAGAGTATCTGTTTCAATGTATGTTGCATCAGTGCCTTCATCGAGAATAGGTTCGATTACTTCGTTTTCATCAATAAGGAGAACTGGTTCCTGTAAGTCTGTGACAAACTCACCTGAAGATACACCACTAAAGTCAGGCGGTCGCACATAGTTGGTCCTTTCAACGAGAACGTCCAACTGGCTCGTGCAGCCCGTTACAGCAAGTAATCCAAGAATTGCAATACATCGAATCATGCTACGGTACATTCTACCCACAGAAGTAGCCTATACTGCAAGTTTACGATATTTCTCTTAGTACTTTTTTTTGGAATAACCCCATGACTACTGAACCCACTGCAGAACAATCCACAGAATCAACTCCGGAAATTCATGTCGATAGCGACTGGAAAGCACAAGCCCAAGCTGAAAAAGAAAAATTGACAGCAGTTGAGCAAAAAGTAGAAGAAAAATCCCAAGAGAGGCAAACGCCAGAACCTAATTTTAGAGGACTCCTTGGCATTCTTGCTTCCCAAGCACTGATGGGGCTTGGGATGCACCAAGACCCTTCAGGCAATGGCGTAATGGTTGATCTTGAAGGATCAAAATTCACCATCGACTTGCTCGAAATGCTCGTAGGCAAAACCAATGGCAACCTCTCTGAAGAAGAAGCAACCGAACTCAAACAACTTACGCAAGAATTACAAAATCGTTTTGTTCAGATTGCTCAACTGGTAGCTGCGCAAATGCAAGAAGGTACTGCTGGAACCACAACTGAAACACCTCCCGCAGGTGGCATTATTGATCCGACCTCGTAAATCAACCGCGAGTGCGAAGTTGATATACGAACAGTTTATTCGAGCTCGGCGCACTAATTCGTTAAATAGTTCACAATAAGAATTGATGCGATTACTACTAGCAGTAGTAACTGTGCAATAAGCAGTTTTTTTGGTAACACTTGGTACCAAACGATTGGCAATAAAAAGGCCCACGTGAGCAAGAACCGGTCAAAGACAAAACCTCTCGTAAAACCATAGAGCAACCATCCAAAAGCTAGTGACCAAAAAGCAATTGAACCAACCCTTGCTGATTTCTCTTTGCAAGCGAACAACCCCGCAAGGCCTGCAAGTCCTATACCAGCAAGGAATGCAAAAATATATTGCTGCACGTATGCGTTGGACGTTATGTTCAGTACTACTGTTGCAACTAAACCTTGAAAGCGGTCAGTATTATTTTCGTAATCGATAAAATCTGGCACAGATAAATCCGGCATAGCTACGACAATCAACATACACCCGATGAAGAATGCCGCACAAATTCGCCTTCTCGCGTTCTTAATGCGCCAGCCTGTAATTGCAAAAACGCCAACAAATGGCACAAGTGCTGCAGCAAGATATGCCATACTTTCAAGTCTAATTCCAAGTCCATGCAGCGTCTGGTACTCTGGGCTCACTAAACCACCCCAGTGCAACCACAGTGGAATACGAAGTAGACCTGCAACTGCACTTGCAATCCACCATGGCCAACTTTGCTTACCTTGCAAGGCAAATGCTGTAAAACAAACTGCACCAGCCAATGCGACAACATGAATCCTGCTATGTAGAGCGAGCGTTATAGCAACGCAGTACAGAACGGGTCCAAGAACGCGTTTCCATTTTGGAATGTTTTCCTGCGTCCCCCAGATGTAAAAAGCAACTGCAAGAACAGACAAAAGTAAAAAGGAGATTTCTCCCATTACAATCTCACTGAATAGCATGTTGTACGGTATCAACAACCAACCTACAGCAATATAAAGTAATTCACGCTTGTAAACAGCACTACGTACAGCAATCCAAGCAAGTACAAAAAAGGCAAGCGCCGAACTCCAAAGACTCACAAGCCGCAAGTCGTTTAACGATCCACCTAGTAATTTTCCGAAGAACGCATACTGCCAAATCATCGCAGGACCTTTCGTTTCCTCGTAATCGATAGCAGTCTGAAACGACCATCCTTTTTCCATTATGTCCACAATTGGCACTGTTATATATTTTGCATCGAGGATTGGACCTTTTGTCATTAAATCCGTCATCCATCGGATACCAAATAAGACAACTACAACCAAAAGAGTCGCCCCTATAACCCAAGAAATAGTTCCCTTAGACTCAGTCATGCTGCCCCCGAACACACAATATATTTACATAGGAATCTGAAGGACACTGTTTCTTGATTTCTTCCGCTTTTGTTTTTTTAATCTCACCTGTTACGTCATCAACGACAGTAAAATCGAAAGAAAGTGACGACAACCATTCTAAAATTTCATCCGTGCTTGAACCCGCATCTTGTAACTGCATAGGAGAAAGTTCCCAGATAATTTTAATTGACTTGTTGTCCTCTAGAACCCGACGCATCCCGCGAAAGGCAGCTGCTTCAGCGCCTTGCACATCCATTTTAATAACATCTACCCTTTCACCAATTCCTATGTAGTCATCAAGCGTTGTGCAAGAGACTTCAACTGTATTTCTACCGCCTTTGTGAAACAATTGGTGATCACCTGTATTAAATTTTGACATGTGCAAATGCGCCTGACCAGTAACATCTGAAACAGCGAATTGATTCATCTCGACCCGAGCTGTGCATTGATTTGCTTCAATGTTTTTTCCCAACATTTCGTAATTGCCGGGGTGGGGCTCAAACGCAATAACTCTTCCCGACTGACCAACCCATTTTACCGCGGGCAGCGTGAACAAGCCAACATGGGCTCCGATATCGACAAAGGTCATACCTTCATCGAGCAATGACTCTAACAACTTCGTTGTAACTGGCTCATATTCACCTGTGGATTCTGCTTCAAGCGTAACTCCAAAATCACCACTAGGGAGCGTAAAGTCGAATCCGCAACGATGGAGCTTGCCTGCTTGT
>JACNLR010000214.1 GCA_014381385.1 Planctomycetota bacterium
TCAGAGGAGAATAAGTATGGGAGGGCAAAAAGCGGTGTATAAAGAGGCGAAAAAGACGTAAGTTGTTGTGCGTTATTGGATTACGACGAAGCGGCGTGCGGTGTCTGGCCCGCAGGGTTGCTCGTCGAGCAGGGTGGTGGTAAGTTTTTTTACGAGATTGTTCATATTGATTTTTGGGGTCATCTTTGACTCTTGGGGTGCTGTGAACACCCAGAGTTCGTTCGCCAACTTTTGCGTACATATATGTTGAAAGAGCGTTGCCCCGCCTTCGACAATGACGTTGGTAGCGTTGTGTGTTGTTGCGAGATGTTCAAAAAGTTCAGCCAATGAAAGCACTCCTTTTGTACTTGGGAGGGCGAGGAGGTTGTGCGAAGAAAATGAAGAAGAATCAATACCTTGCGCGTGTGCCATCAGTGTTGGTGCATCTTTGTTGAGCACATTGGATTCAAGGGGTGTGCGCAATGTTGGGTCGACAACTACTCGTATTGGGGTTCGGTGTTTCGTTGCGCCGCGTACTGTAAGGGTTGGGTTGTCAGCAACAACAGTACCTACACCCACAACGATAGCATCAACGCAACCTCGTTCTTCGTGGACGAGTTGTTGACTTTCGCTGCAACTGATCCATTTAGAATCGTTTATTGGGGTTTCGATACTTCCATCGATCGTTTGCGCCCACTTGCAGGTAATCCACGGGAGCCCAGTTTTAATTCGATGTACAAAAGGCGCAATAAGTTCGTTGCAAAGAACATCGTTGAGAATCTCTACCTCGATTCCCCGCTCTCTCAAAAATGCAGCACCACCCCTTGCTTTTTCGTGTGGATCACGAGCGCCTATGACAACGCGTTGTATTCCTGCATTGAGTAATGCCTTCGAACAAGGTGGTGTTTTACCTTGATGATTACAAGGTTCGAGTGTTATGTACGCAGTTCCACCTTTTGCAGCGTTTCCTGCCATCGCTAATGCGTTGATTTCTGCGTGTTCCTCCCCGTACGATTCGTGGTACCCCTCGCCAACGATTTTGCCTTCACTTGTGGTGATAATGCACCCAACCATCGGGTTAGGCTCTGCAGAACCGTGCCCTTGGACGGCGAGCCTAGCAGCTTGATGCAACATTGAGGAGTCATGTTCGCTTACCATGTTGGTACAGGGTATAAAAAAAGGAAGCCCGCAGGGTAGACCGTTGGGCTTCCTTAGAGGGTTGGTGCAAATTGTTGTTATGCCTTGAGTACTTCTTTCTTGAGGTTTTCGGGCATTAATCGGTACTCACATGGTTCCATCGTGCTTGAAGCGCGACCTTGTGTCATGCCCCGAAGCACAGTTGTGTACCCAAACATTTCAGAAAGTGGAACTTCTGCGTTAATAATTCTAACAACACCACGGAGTTCGGAGTCATTTATTTGTCCTCGACGACTTGAAAGGTCACCACTGACCGAGCCAAAGAATTCGTCTGGTGTTGTAATAATGACCTTCATAATCGGTTCAAGAAGGGCAAGGCCTGCCTTCGTACACGCTTCACGGAAACCAAGAGCTCCAGCTTGTTCAAAGGCAACTTGGCTTGAGTCAACTTCGTGGTACGAACCGTCAACAAGTTCGCAGCATACATTTACCATTGGGTATCCTCCCAGGATGCCAGAAGCAGAAGCATTGCGCACACCGTGTTGCACGGATGGAACATACTCACGTGGAATCGAACCGTGTGTAATCTTGTCTACAAAGACAACGCCATTCTTCATGACGAGTTCTTGTTCTTCCGCCTCGGCTGCAGTCATTGGTCGAACGTTCATGACAACGTCACCGAACTGGCCACGACCACCTGATTGCTTTACAAATCTTCCGCGAACGTTTTCAGCAACACCAGTAATAGTTTCTCGATAGGAAACGCGTGGAGTACCAACGTTTACACCGATTTTAAGGTCGCGGGTGAGTTTGTTTTTCACGATTTCAAGGTGAAGTTCACCCATGCCCGAAATAATCGTTTCACCTGTTTCGTCGTTGTAATTCGCATGGAAAGAGGGGTCTTCGCGGCGAATAGTTGTAAGTGCTTCACCTAGTTTTTTCTTGTCATCGTTGGTAATAGGTTCGATGGACATCGAAATCACAGGATCTGGGAAGTGCATGCGTTCAAGAATAATAGGATCGTTGATTTCGCATAGTGTGTCACCAGTTACCGAGTTTTTCAAACCAATAACCGCAACGATTGAACCCGCACCAGCAAAATCAAGTGCTTGACGATCTTTTGCGTGCATTTCATAAATACGCGAAACGTTTTCCTTGCGACCATTTCCGGGATTAAGCACTCGGCTACCTTTTTCAAGGCGACCCGAATATACACGGACATATGTTAAGTCGCCGTGCGAATCACTAACCACTTTAAAGACCAAGCCAGAAAACGGTGCGTCTTCACTGTTTGGGCGACTCAAAATTTCATCTTCATCTCTAGGGTTTGTGCCTTGCACTTCAGGAACTTCAGTTGGGTTCGGAAGGTATTCAATAACTCCGTTCAAGACGCGTTGGACGCCAATGTTTTTCAGAGCAGAGCCGCAATAAGTTGGGAAAGCACGCATATCGATGGTTGCCCTGCGCAGTGCAGACTTGAGTTGCTGTTCAGTAATGGCGGATTCATCTTCAAGATAGAGTTCTGTTAACTCATCGTCAAGTTCAGCGATTCGTTCGATGATGTCGTGTCGCCAAAGTTCTGCCATATCTTGCATATCTTCAGGGATGTCACGTTGTTCAACAACAGCGCCCATGTCACTTTGGTCAAAGTAATATGCTTTCATTTCGATAAGGTCTACGATGCCTTCAAACGTATCGCCAGCACCGATTGGAAGTTGAACAGCAATTGCGTTTGCACCAAGTCGTTCGCGAAGTGTGCTGTAACTAAACTCAAAGTCTGCGCCAATTTTGTCCATTTTGTTAATGAGGCAAAGGCGAGGCACGTTGTACCTGTCGGCTTGTCGCCAAACTGTTTCGGATTGTGCTTCTACACCTTCTTTGGCGTCAAAAACTGCAACTGCACCATCGAGTACCCGCATCGATCGTTCTACTTCAATGGTGAAGTCGACGTGACCAGGAGTATCGATTAGGTTAATTGTGTATTCTTTTCCGTTGTAGTCCCATGGGCAAGTTGTTGCTGCGGATTGAATAGTAATACCGCGCTCTTGCTCTTCTTCAAGAAAGTCCATGGTGGCAGTGCCTTCGTGCACTTCACCGATTTTGTAACTTTTGCCAGTGTAGTACAACACTCGCTCGGTCACGGTTGTTTTACCCGCATCGATATGTGCACAGATACCAATGTTTCGTACGAAATTTAAATCTTTTACTGCCATAATTCTTTACCAATCAGACCAAAACGGTCCTATTCTTTGATATCCCAATACCCATCACACGCGCGGTGGGTAATAATTTTACATTTGTTGTAACGAACACTAATCGTCGGAAGCGTACTTCCATGTGGTGCCCAAGCTTTCCTGAGCGCTCCTGTTGGATCAATCAGTGCAGCTGGGCCTCTTCTTCATCTTCTTGCAACGGTAATCTCCTTCCGCTGCGCCACAGTGAACTGTAGCTGAGGCCTCGTTACGCCAACTCATTGATGCGACAATCGCAAAAGAGCGGCAAGCCCCGCATTTTATACGAAAAAAAAAGTAAGTCAATCCTTATTTACGAAGAACGGACAAGGAGTTCTCGATTTATCCCTTTTTCTTCTAATAATGGCTCTATTTCCTTGAGAAAACGTCGGCCATCCTTCACATACCCAGCAGTCGGCTCTAATTGTGGAATTTCATTTTGGAAGAACCGATTCAGCCTGATCATTTTGAGTTCACGTGTGTATTTTGCAAGCATCGAGGCGAGGGCCACAGGTAAGTGTTTTTCATCGCTTTTTGATTCAAATGTGATAGTGGCAAAGGAGTCCCCGCGTTGCAATCGATAGCGGCTGCGGTGGATATCTTCACAAAGAATTTGAATTTCTGCTTCTGGCCAACAGAGTTGCAAGTCATTTCGATACTGACTTCTCCCGCCGTGCCTGTCAATCATGATTCGCGGATGTAGAGTTGGATAGCGTTGCATGATTGTATGGACATGATGCATTGCCATAGAGAAGTTTAATGATGCCTTGCTTGCAATGGTGGTTCGCTCATTGTACATTCGAGCATCGATAGAGTCACACGATACCCAATCGCAAGTTACGTTTGCGCTGTTCATTGCACGTTGAAGCCGGTTCGAATTAATCCGTAACTCTTGTTGATCCACAGCAACTGGCAAGGGCGTAACACTTTCAAACCAAGGTTCATCTGGAACGGTGCTGCCAACGAGTCGGAAAAAATCATTATCTGTTTCGATGGGTTTGTCACTGTGATGTGCATTTAAAAATGCAAAGACGCCTCGCTCAAGCCCAAACAAATCTTTTGGCTTTGATCCGGATTTTAGTTTTTTTGAATCATTCACCGCAATACGTTTGTGCTTGTCTTTTCTACTTTTGCAAACAATAGTCTCAAGTAATGACCACATATTTGGCGCGCCATCTTGCGGGTTATAATCTTTGAGTATAAAAACAGATGTGCCGACGCAAAGAGGCCCAAACATTGGTCCGTATCCGGCTTCATCTATTCCAGCATAAATTAACATTAATTTATCATACCAAAGGTACAATACTGGCTTATGGCTAAAGTACTTATGGCAATGTCAGGAGGGGTAGATTCCTCTGTTGCTGCAGCGCTGTTGACGCAGCAAGGACACGAAGTTATTGGTTGCTTTATGCGCCTTGGTTCCGTCGGAGACGAATTAGACAAAGAAACAACAATTGGGCACAAGGGATGCTGTTCGATAAACGACGCACACGATGCTCGCCACGTAAGCGCAAAACTTGGGATGACCTTTTATGCGCTTGACTTCAAAGACGATTTCGGACGCATCATTGATTACTTCGTAGACGAGTACAACTCGGGAAGAACACCAAACCCGTGTGTACGTTGTAACGATTGGCTAAAGTTTGGAAAGTTGCACGACTATGCAAAGTCAATCGGCGCGGAATTCGTTGCATCTGGGCACCACGCGCAAATTGTACATGGGGAGGACGGTGCTGAACTGCATATGGGCGCAGACGATGGCAAAGATCAAAGTTATGTTCTATTTGGCGCTAGCCGAGATCGCATAGGTGAAATGATGTTACCAATTGGTCACCTTCAAAAAAGTGAAGTCCGCGATCTTGCAAAAGAATTTGATTTACCTGTTTTTAATAAACCAGACTCGCAAGAAATTTGTTTTGTTCCGGATGACAACTACGCAAATTTGATTTCGAAGAAAACGCCAGGAAGTATGAAGCAAGGAGATGTGCTTGACGCAGAGGGCAAGGTCATCGGAAAGCACGATGGGCAACAAAAATACACGATTGGTCAGCGGCGTGGTCTTGGGATTGCGATGAGTAAACCAGTGTATGTTGTTGCGAAAGACCCAGTACTCAACACGGTAACTATTGGTGGGGAAGCATTGCTCGACACAAACGGTGTTGTTGCTAAGGACACGAACTGGTTGATTGACCAAAGCAGCAATTGGATTCCTTGTACTGCAAAGATTCGGTACAACTCGCCACCAGCATCCGGCAGAGTGAGAAGAGTTGATGAGACTATTGAAGTGCAATTTGACGAACCGCAACGTGGCGGTGCTCCAGGACAAGCAGTCGTGTGTTACCAAGGTACAAAAGTAATTTGTGGTGGGTGGATTGATTGTGTTTCATGATTGATTGGTCGCTTCCTTATGTATCAACCCGCGAGACGGTGCTTGGCAAAAATGTTGTTGCTTGCTCGCAGCCGCTCGCTTCACAAGCGGGGCTTGAAATGTTGCGCCTTGGTGGAAATGCAGTCGACAGCGCACTTGCTGCTGCAATTACGAGCACGGTTGTTGAGCCTTGTGCGAACGGAATTGGTGGAGACGCCTTTGCAATCATCCACGACGGCAAAAAGATACATGGAATCAACGGATCAGGTAAATCGCCAGCGCTCATGCCAAGTTCTATTGAGAGCGAGATACCATCCGTTGGTTGGTTGCCTGTCACTGTTCCAGGTGAAGTTGCAACGTGGATCATGCTGCATGAACGTTTTTGTTCGTTGTCTTTGAGCCAATTGTTTGCGCCCGCTATCAAGTATGCTCGGCATGGTTTTTTAGTTTCACCGCAGACTGCAGAACGGTGGAAGCATGGCACCGAACGCTTTCGCGGGGAACAGGCGTGGTGCGACACGTTCCTTTTTGATGGCAAAGCACCTGAAGTTGGCCAGTGTATAACATTACCCGATCATGCTAACACGTTGCAAGAGATTGCAGAAACCAAGGGCGAGTCGTTTTATCGAGGGAATCTTGCGCAACAAATGGAAGATGCTGCAATAGCGGGTGGAGGCTTCCTTCGCAAATCTGATTTGGATGCGCATAGAAGCGAGTGGGTTAAACCACTTTCTGTGCGTGCAGGGGATGCTGAATTTTTCGAACTCCCGCCAAACGGCCAAGGGCTCGCTGCGTTAATCGCAATGAAGATTGTGCAGGAAATGGATGTAGATTTGTCTAACTGCGATGATCCGAATGTATTGCACGTTCAAATCGAAGCAATGAAACGCGCGTTTGTTGATGCGCACGCATTTATTGCTGACCCTGCGATTTCTGGTGATTGCGTTGACTTACTAAATGAATCACGTTTGCAGAAGCACTGTGCAACGATGACCAATGAAGCAACGGAAATGGACGCGAATGCTATTCCACGTTACGCTTCGACGGTTTATCTTGCAACTGGTGACGAGAATGGAATGCAGTGTTCTTTTATCCAAAGTAATTTTGAAGGATTCGGCTCGGGGATGGTAGTTCCAAATACTGGAATAGCTTTGCAAAATCGCGGCCGTGGTTTTTCACTTGACCCGAATCACCCCAATGCAATTGGCCCTAGGAAGAGGCCGTTCCATACCATTATTCCTGGGTTCCTCATCCAAGGCGATTTACGAACACCGTTTGGTGTGATGGGCGGACCGATGCAGCCCCAAGGTCACTTGCAGGTCGTCTGCCGAATGGTTTTTGCAAAACAGAATCCACAAGCAGCTCTCGATGCGCCACGGTGGAAGTTGCTTGGGGGAAAAAAGGTTGCTATTGAACCAGGTTTCGAGCAGGGCGTGTACGCAAAACTCCAAGATTTGGGGCACGAGTTAGAAATTGCAGATCAAAGATCGGTTGTATTCGGAGGCGGGCAAATCGTTCAGGGGATTCGAGATGGATACGCTGGCGCGAGTGATTCACGACGTGATGGACAAGCCGTATCAGTTTGAAGGGTCATGTCGAGGGTCATGTCATCGACATGACCCTCGAAGTGGGTATAATGCGTATATCAACAGGAGACACCAATGACGTCAACTATGGATTACCTCGGTGCAAGCGCCGACAACCTACTTTCCTATAAAGCAAAAATCTCTTCGAAATTATTGCACCTTCCCGGAAGCGATTTTATCAATCGCACGTGGAAAAACAGTGATCGAAACCCACAGGTGTTGCGTAATCTTGCATCAATCTATAACCATGGCAGGCTTGGCGGCAGTGGGTATGTTTCGATTCTTCCAGTTGACCAAGGAATCGAACATTCAGCAGGTGCATCTTTTACACCAAATCCAGAATACTTTGACCCATCTAACATTTGTAAACTCGCAGTTGAAGGCGGTTGCAACGCAGTCGCTACGACGTTTGGCGTTCTTGGCACTGTTGCTCGTGACTACGCGCATAAAATTCCATTTATTGTAAAAATTAATCACAACGAACTTTTAACGAGCCCAAACACTTTTGACCAAGTCATGTTTGGATCCGTTGAAGAGGCATGGAACTTAGGAGCAGCAGCGGTTGGCGCAACGATTTACTTTGGTTCCGAAGAATCAAGTAGGCAAATTCAAGAAGTTGCGCAAGCATTTGAGATGGCGCATCAACTTGGCATGGCCACTGTTCTTTGGTGCTACTTGCGAAATAGTGACTTCAAAGTAAACGGTACGGATTACCACGCATCCGCTGATTTGACTGGCCAAGCAAATCATTTAGGCGTCACGATACAGGCTGACATTATTAAGCAAAAATTAGCAACGAATAACGGCGGGTACATTGCGATGAATGAAGGCGGAACTTCATTTGGCAAGTTCCACAAGGGTATGTACGAAGATCTTTGCAGCGATCACCCTATCGATTTGTGCCGTTACCAAGTGTTGAATTGCTACAGTGGTCGTTGCGGTTTGATTAACTCTGGCGGCGCTTCTGGCGAAAACGATTTCGCTCAAGCAGTTGAAACAGCTGTGATAAACAAACGTGCTGGCGGGTGCGGTTTAATTTCAGGTCGCAAGGCGTTCCAGCGACCGATGAAGGAAGGCGTGCAATTGCTTGGAGCAATCCAAGACGTTTTCCTTGACGACTCGATTACGATTGCTTGAGTTTACAAAAAGTATTTAACTCGTTGCGATTTGACGAACAGGTTTGTGTACGCGTGATTCTTCCAAACGTCGTTGCGTTTCGACCACTGAAGTAAACTCTTCGCCAAAGCGAATGAGGCGTAAACTATTTGCAATAACAACAACGTAGCCCAAGGCATAGTAAAACGGTGTTACCCAAATGTTTATGTTGCCAGTTGCAGCAAGCGCAAGGCCAACAACAGCAAGCGCTAGCGAGGCTCCAATATTTTGCGCGATAATACTTTTTGTTTTGCGTGCGAGCGAAATCAAGAATGGGATATTTCGAAGGTCGTCATTCATCAACGCTACGCCTGCGGAGTTTGTAGCAATATCTGATCCACTAAGACCCATCGCAACACCTACATCAGCGCTTGCAAGAATTGGACCATCGTTAATGCCATCACCCACAACAAGCGTGCTGTGCCCTTTGTTGATGAGATACTTGAGTTCTTCGTGTTTTTCTTCTGGTAAACATTCAGCCTCAATTGCGTCAACACCAACTGCTTGTGCGACACGCTTGGCGACATCTAGCCTGTCACCGGTGAATATTGAAACGTGACGAACACCATGGCGCCGCATTTCCTCAACAGCTTCTGCGGCGTGTGGTCGTAATTTATCTTCAAGACCAACCGCTCCCAAATAGGTAGTGCCGCGCATGATGTGAACGCTCGACATTCCCTCAATTTTTTCAGAAACAATTTTGACTTGTGTAGAAATTGCGTTGTTTAAACTTTCAAGCCAAGCACCGCGTCCTGCGTAAATGTCTCCGCCATTCGTGTGGGCTATAACACCGCGTCCATGCACCTCTTCGTATTTTTCAACGTTACTAGGCTTGATGTTCGCTTGGGATGCTGTTTCAAGAATTGATTTTGCAAGTGGGTGATTGGAATGCTGTTCTGCATCCGCAGCTGCTTGCAATAGCGCAGCTCCTTCAACGCCGTCTGCTGGTGCAAGGCGACCCACGGCAAATTTTCCTGTTGTGAGTGTGCCTGTTTTATCCATAATTACAGTGTCAACACCCGCAGATGCTTCAAGGGTTTGTGTGTGCTTAATCATGATGCCAAGTCGAGCAGCTGCAGCAAATGCAGCTACCATCGCAGTTGGATGTGCAATGAGAAGTCCACCAGGGCATGTAACAACGAGTACAGTAATTGCTCGCACTGCAGCATCTGCACGAACTGCTTCGTCGCCACTTCGGCTTGTGAAGAACCAAACAACAGCAGCGACCATTACTACGATAGAGAAATAATACGAAGCTAGCTGTTCAATGAGCTCTTGTTTTTGCGTTCTAGTCGATTCGGCTTCACGGATGAGGGATTCTACTTTGCCGATTGTAGTTTCTGCTGCAACCGCGGTTACTTTTACGTCAATTTGCCCTGTGAGGTTTGTAGTGCCTGCGTACACCTCGGTGCCAACTTCAACTTCAATTGGCACGGCTTCACCTGTAAGTGATGCTTGGTTGATATCTGAATTGCCAGAAACAATTGTGCCGTCAACGGGCAAGTTTTCACCCGGACGAATGCGAACGATCATACCAATCGCAATATCTTTCAGTGCAACCATTTTGTCAGAAGCACCATCAATAAGCCTTGCTTGTCCGGGAGTGAGGTCTACAAGATCTTTAATTGCTCGTTGCGCACCCCAAGCGGTACGGCTAAGAATCAGATTTGCCATCCAGAGGAAAAGAGCTAAAAATCCTGCAGCTAAATACATATCCGCAGACAACGCAGCAACTACCGCAAGAGACGCAAGCGAATCGCTTGCTGGTTTTCCTCTTTTGATTTCTTCCCAAGCACCACATAGGAGTGGAATAACAAGAATAATTGCACCTATCGCTGCTGGAATTTGTGCGATTAACGTGTGTGAGCCAAGGAGGTGCCCAATCCAAGAAACAGCTAGAAGAACACCTCCGCCAAGGGCTACAAGGAGTCGGCGCTCGAGTTTGCGTGCGCCGTCCATTGCATTGGGTTGGTTGGATTGGTCGTTATTCACTGTTTCAGGCATAATAAAAGTGGTTCCTTGTAGATTCTTCCTTACTATAGCCCCATTCTAGGGGCATTGTTCGTGTAGGATTCTAGTAATCTTATGGGATATAAGCCCAACATGAAAGCAGGTAGGCCATGACAAAAGTTGCAGTTATTGGAGATGGGCAAATGGGGTTAGTAATGGCTGATGCGCTCGTTGCAAGAGGCGTTGAAGTACGCCTATGGGGTCCGTTTCCTTCGCACATAGACGACCTAGCAGAGAGGCGAAATTCAGCACGGTTGCCAGATTTTATGTTGTCGGACGCGGTGCGAGTTACACCCAATGCCGACGAAGTATTTTCTGAAGTGGATGTTGCACTTAATGCTATTCCTACGCAGTTCATTCGCACCGTTTGGGGGGGGCTAGCACCATCGGTTCCATCCGGAATTCCAATTGCGTGTGTTGCAAAAGGTATTGAGGTTGGTACGACTTTGTTACCAACGCAAATTATTGAAGAAGTTATCGAGGACGGACACGCAACATGTGTATTGTCGGGACCAACGATTGCAACGGAATTAGTTCGAAGGCAACCTGCGGTAATGGTTTCTAGTTCGACAGATGATTCTGTAGCAAAGCAAGTTCAAGACTTATTCGATGTACCGTGGCTTCGTATTTATACCCACGGTGATCCGCTTGGCGTAGAACTTGCGGGTGCGTTGAAGAATGTGATTGCAATTGCTGCAGGTATTTGTGACGGTATGGAATTAGGAGATAATGCAAAATCTGCGATGCTTTCTCGGGGACTTGCTGAAATATCACGGCTTGGTGTTTCCCTTGGTGCACAACTGGAAACGTTTTTTGGCATTGCTGGTGTCGGCGACCTAGCTACGACATGCTTTAGCCCTCACGGAAGAAACCGAACGTGCGGTGAAAGACTTGGTAAAGGTGAAGATTTGCAAACCATCACTGAAACAATGGGCTCGGTTGTAGAGGGAGTTGCAACAACGAAGGCCGTCAACGCGCTTGCCAAAGAAAAGGGGGTGGATATGCCAATCGCTTCTGTCATGTATGAAGTTTTGTTTGAAAATTTACCAATTCAAGACGCAATCGGTTCACTGATGTCACGAGATTTGCGTGCAGAACAACTTCGGCACTGATTTTTCATTTGCTATTCATTAAAACCTGAATCGACGAGCGCTGTAAGCTCGGCGATAGCATCGTCGGCATCGGAACCATCTGCATTGATGGTAAGCTCTGTTCCCTCGGTTGCTGCGAGCATCATCAGTTGCATGATGGATTTAGCATCCACTTGTTCACTCTGCTGGTGTCCAACAGTTATGTTTGCAGCATACTTACCCGCCACTTTTGCAAATTCAGTTGCAGGTCTTGCGTGCATGCCAAGGCGGTTTTGAATTTTCACTTTTTTTGTTGCAGTAGCCATAACGGAGTTGGGGGTGATAGATTTGGCATTTCAAAGGAATTGCCGTAAATGGACGTAGATTCGGAAACGTTCGTTAGCGAACGGCGTTGTCAGTTTCAGTCAGCAGTGTTAGCACATCATCGGGTGAATTTGCTTGGCGTAAAAAGCGCCTGAAAGTGTCTTGACTGAGTGAACTGAAAATCGCCTCCATTGCATCGAGGTGATTTTCAGGTTGGTCTTCGGGGCTTAAAAGAAGGACGATTGAGTACACAGGCTCACGGTCGAGTGCTTTAAAGTCGACACCATCCGCGCTATTGCCGATAGCAATACGCATCGTTTCGATGTCAGCGTGCTTGACGTGTGGGACGGCTACGCCGTGTCCAAAACCTGTAGAGCCCTTGTTCTCTCGTCTAATAATGGCTTTAGTGAAATCTTCACGTTGTGCCTCTGTAACACACCCAGACGCGACAAGTGAATCGACTAATTCAGTGATTACGCCATCGCGATTTTTTGCAATGAGTTCTGTAATGATTGCGTCTTTTACGACGATGTCCATCAGTTTCATTTTTCTTGCCCTCCAGTTGGAGTGTTGTGTTTTTTATGGTCTTGAAGTTTGTTTTTTAAGTCAGTTAACTGACGAACACTTTTATCCACGCAACTATCCAACGCTGCGTAGAGATCTTCTTCATTGGCGTTTCCAATTATGTCGTCGTGGTGCTCAACGTCTGTAATTATCTCAACGCTAAAACCATGGGACGTTTTTTCGATCTTCACGTCAATTTGTTCGATTCTAGGATAAAAACGAGTGAGTTTTTCTGCCTTTGTTAGGGCGTATTCCTCAATTGTCGTAGTCATTTCAAGATGTTTGCTTGTTACATTGATTTGCATTGATTCTTCCTTAATCCGATTCAGGATTGGTTTCGTCCATTTTAGCAGGTTCTGATCGAGGCAGACCAGTCAAGCTTTGATGATCTGGGACGAGTACGCCACCACTGACTGCGAATCGAATGGCCTCTTCTACGGTGATGGGCAAGTCAATAGTGTCTTTTTTCTGGACGGTGATGGTGTAGCCCGTGAATGGTGTTGGAGAACTCGGTATAAATACTGTGATTGAGTCTGGCAACTGACTTTCAATGGTGCTAAGTGAATTACCAGTCATAAACCCAACGGACCAAATTCCCTTTCGAGGATATTCCACAGCAACAACTCTGCTGAATTTCGGTTTGTCGTCATCTGCAATGAGAAAATCAACAAGTTGTTTGATATACGGATATACCTTGCGGATAACGGGAACGGCGACCATAATTTTTTCAATCCGCCTGTACAGCGCACGTCCGATGAAACCGCCAACAAGTCGCCCACACATATATACGATGATTGCAGCGACTAAGAGACCAAGTGCATTCATCCAGGGGTGTTCGATCCACCAAGTATCTACAGAAGTGGCGAACAATTCGTGGGCTAATTCCTTGAGAGCGAGTTCGTCAGTTGAAGAAATATTTGCAGTTTCGGCTGCGTTCTTCAGAGTTTCAGGGGTTGGTCCCATCGAAAATGTATCTGCAAGGGAAGGAAAGTAATTTGGAATTTGAGTGAATCCCAACCGTATGCCACGGTTAATGGGCTCTGCGATGGCGGAATCGATAAATTGATACGCTTTTACGATGAGCCAGAGAGTAAGAACGGAGGGGAGCAGCACAGCAAGCCCTCGTAAAAAAGGTCTTTTTGATTTTTTTGGTTTTGATTCGTTCTCGCTCATTGTACGTGCATCATACCGTTACTTTCTTTGCGGCTTTTTTGATGGCTTCTGGGTATGCAAGGCACTCTAAAGCAAAAACTTTGGAAGCGAGAGTTTGGGGTGTATCGTCGTCTGAGATGGTGCAGGTTTTTTGAATAAGCATTGGGCCATGGTCATACTCATCATCCACATAATGCACTGTGCATCCTGATTCGCAGTTTCCACTCTTCATGACGGCTTCATGAACGTGTATACCAAACATGCCCTTGCCGCCAAAATCGGGAAGCAGGGAGGGGTGGATATTAAGTACTCGTCCTTGCATCCATGATTCGATTGGTAGAAGCCGCAAGTACCCACAAAGCAAAATTAAATCTGGCTGCGTATCTTGTAGCCACGCTTGAATCTTCTCATCAATTATTTTATCGCTATCACCCTCTTGCTTTGCTACAGCAACTTCAATGTTACGGTCGGCGAGCCGGTCGATACCAGTAATGTCGTTCCGCGATGCAACTGCTAAAACTATTTCGGCGTCGAGTGTTCCATCTTCTATGCGGTCAAGCAAATTGAGAATCGTAGTGCCACCTCCACTAAATAGAACAGCAAGCCGTATGCTCATGCATTCTCGCCTTTCTTAAGAGTAGGGGGTGAATCGAACGGTATTGCTTTTCCGTTTGCATCAACACTAACCATCGTCATGCTTGCATTTGTGACAACGATTTTGTCGCCGGAATCGTAACGCTCGGCTTCGACTATGATTTTTATCTCGACAGAGGAACGGCCGGTTTTTATAGTTTTGGTTATAAACCGAACAACATCTCCAACATACACGGGCTCTGTAAAATCTACTCTGTCCATCGAAGCGGTAACCCACCGATGGACGCCATGGCGCCTCGCCTCTATAAATCCAGCTTGATCGATGTACGACAAGATTATTCCACCAAATACAGTTCCGTAAATGTTCACATCTCGTGGCATCATAATGACGCTAAGTGCGGTAGTTGAGCTCATATGGGTATCATCGTCCTTCTAGTAGCAGCCCGCAAGAGAAGAGAGACCACCATTTTGTTCTAGTTTCATCATTTTGGAGTAAGTTTTGAGGGATACGGTTTGCAATATCCGGAGCGAAGCGCATAGCAAGCACAACAGGGTGCTCTGGGTGTTCCCACTTATTTTCTTTTGCGGTTTCGATTACGACGGGAAAAAATTTATCCGCATGTGCAATCATGCCAGCGAGGGCAATGTCTGGATTGACCGTTCCATCTTCCTGATGTAATGTTCGCCATGCGAGTTTGTAGTTGCTCTTATTGCAAATTTCCTGCATTGCCATAAGTTCATTCTGATTCGTGTCAATAGAAGATTTTGCTCTAATCAGCCCAGCAAGCAGGAGGGCTGCTTTTTTTCGTTCAAAATCTACATCGGTAGACCAATGCGCAATCAAATCATGTATTTCTTCAAAGGTGCCGAATTTCTCGAGTGTAAGGACACCAAGGAGCACGCTTCCATCGCGGTCTCGTAAGGGTACCTGAATATGATCAGCAAAAGGCAAGGGTTCAGTTCGCCCCAAATACCACGACAAATGATTGATGGAAGTTGCGAGTTTAGAGTCGGCTGGAGATTTGAATGTGGTTTGAAATTGTGGTTTTGTTTCCCACCATTTTGCAGCTTCTAGCAATGCGGGTTCAATGTCAAGATTTTCTATTACGGAAAGGCGATGGTGTTTGGATGCTGTTGCAATGAGTACATGCTGGGCTGCTACCGATGCTTCGTTGTCTTTTAGAAGCAACGGAGCAAGTAGTTCTACTGTAGTTTCGATTGATAAGCCTTTTGTCATTTCAATACCAGCGAGTTTGTCTGCGATGGCCGGTGACGTCAACAGGGATCGTATATGCGAAACACGTTGGTTTTTTGTTACAAAAACAACAACGAGCACTGCAATTGCAATCGTACTCAAAAACGAAAGGAAAGACGAATGTTTCACAAAAGCAGTGTAGTGCATCTACTCTTCAAGTAACGTGTCTATGAGTTGAGCTGCGAATTTAGGACTGTACCCATGGATGCCCCACGCAGTATGATCGAGTAAAGCATTTCGTATATCGCAGTTAGCAATGACAATCGACCCCTCGCCTACAGCCGAAACGACTGGCGCCTGTACCGTTTTTGCGTTGCGTATGGACCAACCCCTTTGGGTAATGGGGTTGAACCGGTCATCGGGAACAAATTTGTTTTTAAATTGTTCCTCAATTTCTTTTTGTATCGCTAATGCAAAGGAATCAATTCCGCCAATTGACTCTACAAGTACCGTAGATCCAGCGCTTGCAACTCGGTAAATTTCATCTGCAAGCGTTGTGGTTGCTTCGTCATTATGAATTCCGCCAACGAGAATAAGGTTTTTCTTTTTCAATTGCGTAATAGGTTTCGATTTCCAGTTCCAGCGGTGCATACCTTTTAGTTCAGCTTCCCAGTTGCCTTCGTGTTGCGCGATCCAAACAATTTTCTTCGAATGAGATACTACAGGTCTTGATGCCCTTGCTTTCCAACGTCCAAGTTCTGCAGCACCGCAACAAATATTGACAAGTACTCGCGAGAGTGTAGTTTTAGGAGATCGCACTAGTGACTCAGCGGTCCCTTGTACGAGGAGAATTCGGTCGCGAATACCATCATTCCATGCAGTAACTTTTACCTTTGAAACATTCCGCACTACAGAAAGTGACCAATGCGTATCGTCGACTTCTGCTGCAGTAATTTTTGGACAAAGTATAGTTGCAAGCTCCGAAAAATCCTGAAAATCTTTTCGCGCACCAAGCATGACAAGAAGCCCTCCTGAATCAAGATATTCTTGTAAGGGTTCGATGTTTGTCGGAACTGCACGAACGTCATGTAGGAACAAGAGTGGGGCTGCAAGCCAAGCATCGAGTTTTTCTTTTCTCGTAACGGTTCGCCAAGAAAATGCACGTTCGGTTTGGTCTGAAACCTGTGTAGTTATTATTTCTGATGTTCGAAGTGGGTCGATGCTACCCTTGTCCACAGCAAGTTCGCACATTGCAATTGGAACACGACCCCTCGAAAGAAAGAGTAGGGCAAACGAGAGATTAATAGTACTCCCTTTCGCCTTTCGAACACCGCAGTGTGTTTTTATCACTGCTCTTGCCCCGTCTTGAAACCAATCTCTCTTGTGAATTTCAGCAAGCCCGCAAGACATCGCGGCACGTTCAAGCCCGTACAAGTAACTCATCAATGTGGTTCCACCAACATTTTCATACGATTGTGCGTTCTTGTTTAGCCATGCGAGCGCTTTTTCGATGGAGTTGTGCAACCAAAGAGATTGTTCCTTTGAAAGATCAATACCACAAAGTTCGTCAACGCCTAGAAGGCAATTGAGCGCAGCAACGGTCATGTTTGCTGTTGGTGTTCCTTTTGTTGCACTCTGCCCGTACGACCAACCACCACATTGTTGTTGTGTTGCGAGGGTTGCTTCTGCTATCGCCATCCAACACTTTTTTGGTACACGTTGTCCACAACGCTGCGCTTCCCGCAGTGCAATCATGCCAAATTCCCTATTTAAAGGTGATGCATCAGATCTCATTTTCGGAGGTGTGTCAAAGTTGCCCCAACTTCCCGCTTGCAATCCCATCGTAGAAATTAAACGCCTTGTATCATTTTTGAGGTTTCGTTTTTGCCGCTTGGGCATCATCGACCAGATGGAAGTTCTTGTTGCAAGCACGTACGTACTTGGTTGTTTAATTTCACTTAGAAACGCTATTGAATTTTGCATAATCGGGGTATTTACAGAATGCCCTGAACTGAGCATTGCAAGAGTTGTGAGCGCTGTCGTTCCGCCTTCATATTTAGTAAGCCAACCACCGGTACGTTCAATTGGTTCCCAACACCTCTCTTTGGTATGCCTAGTGGAGAGTTCTGTGGCAATCATGGAAATTGCATTTGTGATTTCATCGTCGTAAAGTGGAGGCGAACCGGTTCCAACAGCGGTCGAAACAACCGCCCAAAAAAGAGTAAATGACATATCTGTTCCTACGTGTGGTTGTTACTGATTGTAAAGGTACATGAGTTTTGGCATTGAGATTTCTTGCAGCATCGACTGGAGGTCAGATGCAGAAAGATCTCTTGATTGAACGCCAAGAAGACCACCAAACGAAGGTGTAGCGCGAGAATAGTGAATGACTGTTGGGTCAGCATTGGTCAAACCAGATCGTTGTTCTGCAATAAGAATAGCATCGTCAAGATATCCGATTCCATCTATTAATCCATTACTGAGAGCTTGTTGCGCTGTGTACGCTGATCCATTTGCAACGGACTCTAGTTTTTTGGCATCTATAACATTTGCTCTCCCCTCTTGTACGCGACTGAAAAAGACTTCGTACATTGCGTTGAGAATACTCGTAACTTTTTGCTTGTCTTTGACTGTCCAGTTTCGATACACATCATTTGCTACAGATTTTTCAGGTGAATCTTTTGCGATAAGCGTAACGGGCTTGATGCCTATTTTTGCGAGAAGATCCTGAAAGGTCATTACGTTTGCAATAACACCAATCGAACCAGTTATCGTTGTTTCTTGTGCGACGATATGATCAGCGTTACATGAAATATAGTAGCCGCCCGATGCTGCAACACTACCGTAGCTTGCAACTAGTGGTAACTTCGCATCTTTAAGTCGCTGCACGTTATGCCAGATTTCATCCGAAGCAGTTACGCCGCCGCCCGGTGAATCAACCCGAAGAACTACGGATCGGATATTTTTGTTCTCTAAAATTTTGGTGATTGCTCTTTCTGCGTAGGCGGCATTGCCATCGTCAATTACTCCAGAAATATTTAAGACCGCAATTGTAGAGCTGCCACCATCGTGAGAGATGTGTGAACTAACAGGTCCGTTTTCCTGAGAAGCTGCAGCAAATCCTGATACGCCAGCAATAATACCGACGAGGAATACTATGAGAAAAATAAACATAGCGGCAAGGAAGGCGACAAACGTCTTAAACCCTCCCGTTGTAGCAACCACTTTTAGGGTTGTTTGTTTTGAACTATCTGCTGTAGATTCCATTTTCTTTTCTCCAATCGACTTGTCATTGTAATGTTGTTTGTATTCAAACCAAGAATTACTGCGGTAATTCGTTCATTTTTCTTTTGGGACACATTCGCTTGCGCTACCATCAAAAAACCTCAATTACTATTCTCCTCTGAGACTTTTTAAAGCCCAAAAATCGCCTCTGAGACTTTTTGGAGCTCCTTAGAGCCGTTTTTCGAAATTGTAAAAAAAAAGTCTCAGAGGAGAAATGTTATTTATTAATGACGATGGTGGCGTCGTGCCCATCTAAATAGGATTGGGTGAACTGGACTTTTGGTGAGAGTTGTAGACTTTTTGAAATCCATGCAATCGTATCGAATCGAGAAGCGGGTGCCAAATCCTCCTCTTTTGGATTACGTCCAGATTGGTTTGAGAGGAAATTACAAGCTATACCTTTAGCTGCACGCGTAAAGGCAGTTTCTATAAGTGCCATCGCTACATCCTCGTCCATCGCGTTTAATGTCCCAGAAAAGGTTATCCAATCGTACCCGACCAGAGCGTCTGTATTGTGCACAATATCAACAGTTTCAAACGTTGACCGAGGCAACGCGCGGTCGTTTGCCGTTTCAATCATTTCCGGCATAGCATCGATGCCGTGGAACGAACCAAATGCCACGTTTGCAGAGGTTAAGTATTCTGAAAAATCTCCAATACCGCAACCAACGTCAAGAATAGTCGAGTTCGTAAAATCAGCCAACATGCAAAAGGTTTTAAATCGAAGGATTTGCCCTTCCTTCGATTGCCAAAGAGTGGCGTCAAACGTTCCACCGTGGGCTGCAATAGCGTCATGGTAAGGTTTTAAATAATCCGGGACATTTGACACAACTTAATTACGTTGACGAGAAAGTCGTGTGTGCATTGGCATGAGTAGTTGCGAGATTGCTTCAAAAAGTCGATCGGTGAGTCGTACGTAATCCGCGAAATTTTTGACGGTGTCGTCTTTGACTGCAGCGCTTGAGATACCTGCTTGATCGAGTTGCTCTTTATCATCAAGAATCCATGATTCAATTCTTTCTGCGGTACATTCGGGGTGGAACTGTACAGCGTACGTACTGATTCCCTTCATCCATGCTTGTACGCCGCACCGATCACTAGATGCTAAGAGCGTTGCACCTTCAGGTAGTTTGCTCACTTCCCAGTGGTGCCAGTGAAATTGAGGTCCATCCCATGGTTGCCCAGAAAGAATAAAGTCGGCATATCCCACGGCTGTTAAACGTACATCGTACCAACCCATCTCAGGTTGCTCGCAACGTGCAAGTTCGCCGCCCAATGCCCTTGCTAGAAGTTGGCTTCCTAAACACATGCCAAAGACCGGTAATTCAAGCGCATCAGCAGTCCGAAGGAGTGCAAGTTCTTGTTCAACCCATGGCTCGTTACTATCTGGGTCTTGTGGACCACCGCAACTGATTACGCCATCAATCTCATCAAGATCGCCGGGCAACTTCTCGCCAAGATGGACTCGAACTACAAGCAGTCGGTGACCATCTTCAAGTAGACGTTGCCCGAGTCTGTCTGAGCCTGTTAATTCACTGTGTTCAATAATGAGGATAGCCATGTATGTATTCTTTACTCTGTTGTAGCCAGTGGTATTTCAATTTCATGTGTGCTTAGAATCCGAGAAGCGACTGCCGCAATACCAGCAGAATCAATTCCGGCTTCTTGGAGTTGTTCCCTGCGAGAACCGTGTCCAATCCACCGGTCAGGCAAACCAAGAATTGTAATCAAAGTCGTGTCAAGTTTTCGTTTTGCTGCTTCTTCAAGCACAGCCGAACCAAAGCCTCCAATTGCGGAGTGATCCTCAAGAGTGATGATCGGTATTTCGTTGCGCAATAAATGCTCGATGAGTTCGCCATCGACGGGTTTTGCAAAGCGAGCGTCGTATACATCTATGGCATCCGCATCTACACGTTCGGCTGCTAAAAGTGCATCAAGTGCGGTTGTGCCATAGCCAAGAATGGCAAGTTTTGGCGCAGATGTTTTTCGTAACGGGTTCGCCTTGCCAAGTTTGAAAGCCGGACATGTTCTTGTTGTTTCTTGTACTGCATCTCGCGGGTAGCGCACTGCTGAAAGCCCATCGTCGTAGTGCGCCATGAACGCCATCGCCTCGCGGAGCGAATCCTCATCAATCGCTGCCATGATGACGGTGTTTGGTAAAACGCGAAGCATAGAAATGTCGCAGAAGCCATGGTGAACTGCACCGTCACCTCCGACAACGCCCGCGCGATCAAGACAAAGTCGAACAGGTAGACCTTGCAACGTAACTTCTTGGAATAACTGATCAAACGCGCGTTGTAGAAAAGTTGAATACACAGCGAAAAATGGTTTGTATCCAGTCTTTGCTAATCCAGCCAGCATGTCCATCGTATGCGACTCACAAATCCCAGTGTCCCATGCACGATTTGAGAATTTTTCAATTGCCGCAGTTGTACCAGTTCCATCTGGCATTGCTGCAGTTGCTGCAACAACTTTGTCATCCTTTTCCATCAGGTCGCAAAGTGCATCGGAAAATGCAGCAGTAAAACTCCGACCAGAGGGTTGCATTTCAACGCATGTGTTTTTTACTGCGAATGGTTTGGGCGAATGGAAGGTAGTTGCATTTTTCTCTGCAAACTCGAAACCTTTGCCCTTGATGGTATGGGCGTGGAGTAAGAGTGGTCGGTCGACTTCACGCACTTCGATAAGCATCTCAATGAGTGAAGCAAGGTCGTGCCCGTCAACTGGACCGACCGACAGTAATCCAAAGTGTTCAAACCAAGAATCTTCAAAGACCGCGTCTTTCAACATCTCCGTCATTCGATGCGACATGTCTTCAAGCATGGAACCGCCAGGCAATTTACCCATGACGTTTTTAGCAGCTTTTTTCATAGAGCGATACGTTGAGCCTACACGTAACTTGTCAAAGTAATCTGCAATCGCACCTTGGGGATTTGCAATGCTCATGTTGTTATCATTGAGGACGACAAGAAATTGACGTTTTAGAGTGCCAGCGTTATTGAGACCCTCCATCGCAACGCCATTGACGATGGATGCGTCACCAACAAATGCAACAACACGCCTTCCATCGTTGCTCACAATTGGATCGTACGCTTCACCACTGAGTTTATCACCGCGGGCCATACCAACAGCAGTTGAAATCGCCGTCCCCGCATGACCAACCGCGAACAAATCAAACGGTGACTCATCCGGAGCGGGAAATCCCGACATGCCGCCCCGTTGTCGAAGTTTTCCAAGAAGGTGTTGCCTTCCGGTGAGGAGTTTATGTGTATAGCATTGGTGCCCTACATCAAACAAAAGTCTGTCATTTGAAAAATCAAAGACGTAGTGCAACGCAATCATGAGTTCCACAACGCCCAAATTTGGCGCTAAGTGACCGCCGCTTTTTTTTACTTGTTCGCAAATTGCATGGCGAATTTCAATAGCGAGTTTTGGCAAGTCTGCTATCGATATTTTTTTTAGGTCTGCGGGTGATTCAATTGTAGAAAGGAATTCTGTTTGCATCTTTGACAGCGTATTGTACGCTCAACGTGTCCTGTGAGCCATCCAAAGATTGAAAGATACGAGGGTTTCTGCGTCGCTTCCAAGCACACTAAGTGCAGATTCTGCTTGTTTTTGGAGTTCTTTGACAGCTTTTTTCGATTCTTCAACACCAATTATGCCCGGATAAGTCGTTTTGCCCGCACCCGCATCTTTACCAGTTGCTTTGCCTACATGCTCTGGGGAGCCGTGTAAGTCGATGAGATCATCAACAATTTGAAACATCAACCCAATGGCACTACCAAAAGACGAAATAGCATCAAATGCACGCTCTGGAGCACTGGCGCAAATTGCTCCCATCTCACAAGCGCACTGGATGAGTGCGCCTGTTTTGTTTCGATGTATCTCTTCAAGTTGTTGCATCGGTGTTAGATGATCTGGAAGACCGCCAAGCGTGTCGTAAACTTGGCCGATGACCATATTGCTTGTAGCAGATGCAAGCACTTTCGTTAATCTTGCTTGTTGGTCAGCGTTGAATTGTTCGTTTGTCAATTGCGAAAATGCAAGAGGTAACAATAAATCACCGGCTAATAGAGCCATCGCTTCGCCAGATTTGATGTGTAACGTTGGCTTCCCACGACGAAGGTCATCGTTGTCAATCGCGGGTAAATCATCGTGTACTAAACTAAAGCAGTGGATAAATTCAACAGCAATTGCTGCTGGCATAGCATCTTCGAATGTTCCACCGATTGCCTCACAGCATAGAAGCGTTAGCGCGGGGCGGACGCGTTTTCCGCCGTTCATCACTGCATACGTGGCTGATTCTTTGAGATTATCTGGTAGTGCGAGTGCTGTGAGGCGAGAATGCAGTTCAGATTCGATGTTTTTCGCGAGTTCTATAAGTTTAAGAGGTGGATTTGGGGATGAAAGTTGTGTCACAAACAGATTGTATGTTCTAAACCTACAATCTACACATGCAAGAAGAAGTATTACAAGATCTCACCTCGATTTTCGAAAGAGGGGGCTACGTAATGATCCCACTCCTACTGTTGAGTGTGTTGAGTGTGGCCCTTATATTCGAGAGATGCTGGTTTTGGCTTTTCGCCGGCGGGAAAAATTCTTTACGTCGTCTTGACAAGTTGAACAGTGCATTCATGCATGGGGATATGGATTCGGTCCGCAAAATGGTGAAGCGAGATTTTTCTCCACAAGGGATGGTCGCAAAACGAGTAGTTGATGATGGATCAAGCGATGCAGTTGCCATGGGCGCTGTAGAAATGCAGCGACCAAGAATCGATAGAAATATGGTTGCGCTTTCAACAATTATTACCGCCGCTCCTTTGCTTGGCATTTTGGGAACGGTGATTGGAATTATTGATTCTTTCAATCTTCTGGGTGCAGAAGTTGTGTTAACAGACCCCGCAGATGTTGCTAGTGGTATTGCCTCTGCATTGTTGACGACAGCATTCGGATTAATTATTGCACTCGTAACGCTGTTCCCATATATGCTTTTTCGAGGTTGGTCTTCAAGTGCAATCGGCCGAATTGAAGCAATGATTGCAGCAGCGCAGCAAGGAGCAGCAAAATGATTTTTACATTAACTACTATTTTCATTGCAACGACGATTCAAGAACCGCCTGAACAAGTTCCTTTAGAGACACCCTCATTGCAATGGATGCGAAAGACTACTGGCGATGAAGTCGTTGCAATTGATTTGGTTTCAAGACGATACGAAGCCGAGGGTAAACCAGATATTTGGCTAATAGGTGTTGCACACGTAGCCGAGGAATCCTTTTACGAAGAAGTTACAGAACTTCTTGACACGATGGATATCGTCTTATACGAATCCGTTCGCCCTAGCGGTTCCCGACCTCCAAGTGGTAAGACAGAGGAAGAACGAGTTGCATCTACGCAGAAGTCACTGGAGTTTGTTGCTGACGTTGCAAAGCGTTGTGCAGAGGAATCTGATTTGATTCCAGAGTCTATGGATGATGTGATTGCAGATGCCTCTCTCATTGATCGGCGATTATCAAACTTCGTAGAAGATGCTTCAGTGGATGCATGGAGTAGACCGTTTGTTTTGCAAGTGAATCCCGCCAAAAGCGAAATTATTATTTGGAGTTTTGGTTCCGATGGTGAAGTCGGCGGAACGGGAAGTGCAAGCGATTTAACTGCAAGAAGGATTGTCAAAGTTCTTGAAGAGGGGGAATATTTTTCAGATGAGGAGGACAACGACAAAGGTATGCAAGAGGAATTTGCAGACGTTTTGGGGTTGGAGTTTCAACTCGATGCGCTTCCGTATGAAGAGCCAAACTGGTTCTGCAGTGATTTGACAATTGACGAGGTTCAAACAGAAATCAAAAAAAGAGGGGGGGACCCTGCAATTCTTGGAACAATAACTGGCGAATCATTCACAGCGAAAATTGCATCTGGTTTTTTGAAGCTCATACCGATGTTGGACTCATTTACAAAAGGCGGTGCTCGTGAAACCGCAAAGTTATTGATGATTGAGATTCTATCGATGCCAGAAAGCGAAGAAATGCTCGAAGGCGTGGAACCGGAATTAGCGCATGTCATCATTGTGGATAGAAATACAGAAGTGCTAAAGGACATTGCAGCCACTATCGAAGTAGTTGAGAATGTTTCGACGATCGGTGTTCTTTATGGGGCTGGACATATGTCAGATTTATCGAACAGATTAGGCACACTACTGGGATATACACCTATTGAGGACAAGTGGTTTACTGCAATGCGCGTAAACCCAGCCGATTCGCTACTCGACGAGAAATATATGCGGCAAATGCGCGCTATGTTAAAAATGCAATTGCATAACGCTAGGAAGAAAAAAGAAGATAAATAAACCATAAAGGTTTTGAAACAAAGTTACTGCGTGTGACTAAATTCACTCGCAGGAATATCCCCTACCTGCTGTGCTTGAGGTATCCATAAACTTTGATCGATGAGGGTTTCAACTTCAACATTCTTTGTGCTTCCATCTGCAAAGCAGATTGCTGGAATACCGTTGAATCGACCAAGGGGTGCATATGAACTTGTATTCACTTGCAATCGCCTGCTTGGAAGAGGTTCCCACTTCGTCACTCTCGCAAAAATACTTGGAATTGCGAGGTGCGTGCCCGCCGTTCCTTCTTGCAACACGTCGTAGGTACCCTCTTGTGCGAGGAACGTACTGCAGAAAACGATTTGTTTATTTGTTTTTTTGATCTGAGAATAGGAAGCTGCAACAACGTTTAATTGCCTGTCATCTGAAAGGGTAACATCACTAAACATCGCCCAAGGTTTCCCGCTGTGGTTGTCAATCTCCCACCAACCGCCAAGATAAAACCCGTTGTAACCGAATGCGGGTTCCGTCGCAATTTGCTCTGCGTGCTCAATAACGTATTCTTCCTTGTCGTCCCACTCAAGATCATCGTAAAAAAGTAGAGTCCTCCAATGGTAATCCATGTACGAGAGGAGTCTCCAAGGCCATGGACCTGCATCGTTGGGATCGCTTGAGGTGTACTCTGGTGCAGGAGACACGAGAGATTCGTCTTGAAACGCCCACGCCAATTCATCGTATGCTTGTACATCCGTGCTTACATAACCCTTGAGCAATCGGTCTTGGTGCATGCCACTGTGCATAATCCAAGCCTTGCCAGTTTCACGAATGAGATTAAGTTCATTTGTTTTTTTTGCTCGTTTGCGTGAGGCAGAAAGCGCTGGGTAGAGTACGGAAAGCAGAATTCCGATTATTGCGACTACAATAAGCATCTCAATGATGGTAAAACCAAAATAGCGATTTCGTTTCAAGTTGTATTTCCTTCAACGGTCAGGGGCGCAACGATTGTCACTGCTTTATCACCAAGTTTTGTTTCGCCACGGCGCACTCTATCTTGCAATGCTTTGCATTCAACTAAAAGTCTATCAAGGATTTCATCTTCTTTTACATTGGCTACGCGTTCACCTTGTACGTAGATTATGCCTTTACGGTCACCTGCAAACACGGCAACATCAGCGCCCTCTGCTTCGCCGGGTCCATTAACAACGCAACCCATAACAGCAACTTTGATCGGCACATCAATTTCATTTTCCAACTGCGCGCGAACATTGTCAACGAGTTCGAATAAGTCAACTTGAATACGTCCGCAACTTGGGCACGCAATGAGCTCCGCTCCAATTCTTGTGCGCAAGTCAAGACTATTGAGCAACTCGATACCGTCTTCAACTTCAAACACCGTGTCACTCGCATAACTGATGCGAATGGTGTCGCCAATGCCTTGGGAGAGCAGGGAGCCTAAAGCTGCGATAGAACGAATTGATCCAGTTTCTCGTGGTCCAGCATGCGTCACGCCTAAATGTAGCGGATAGTCAAACCGTTTTGAAAGTTCTTGATACATATCAATAACAAGTCGTGCGTCCATGAGTTTCGCGCTAAGGCAGATGTTTTGAAAATCTCTGCTCTCAAATATGTCGAGATACTCCTCAACCTTAGCAATCATCATTGCGAGCAAGTGCCCTTGTTTTCGATCTGCAAAAAAGGATGCGAGTTCTGCTTGGCGTTTTTGTTTGTCTTTTCTTTCGACGACGGATCCTTCGTTTACACCTATCCTGATTGGGATATTTGCATCTTTGCAAGAGTCAATGACAGCATTAACTTGTTCCCTATCTCCAATGTTTCCGGGGTTCAATCGAATTTTTTGTACGCCGGCTTCAATGGCTTCAAGTGCGCGTTTAAAGTGAAAGTGGACGTCGGCGACAATTGGAACGGAAACTTGCGAAAGAATTTCAGTAAGGGCTGCTGTGTCCTTACGCTCTGGAACGGCGACTCGCACGATATCCGCACCCGCTTTTGTGAGTCGGTTGATTTCTGCAATACACGCGTCAATATCGTGGGTGTACCCCGCGGTCATAGATTGCACTGAAACTGATGCATCGCCACCCACTTTGACGTTTCCGACTTGTATTTGCCTTGTTTTTCTGCGGTACACGGGTCTATTGTAGATGAATTGTGGCAACCACACCAAATCGTTCGTATACATGTATTGTCATCTCTTAAGCAATCAAAACACTTCAAGTTCAGCAACGTTGCCTTCGATGAGTAAATCTTCGATTGGCGTACCTTCTGGTATTACTTTTCCGCTCATTGTTGTAACGATGACTTGCGGATTTGCTTCCATGTGCGTGTTGAGCGCTGCTTCAAGTTCTTCCCGAATATTGTCCTCTAGCGTTTTCCATCCCATCCGTCCTTTGCATTTTGGAAACGTTGAACAACCAAGCCACGGACCGCGTTTTCCATTTCGCAAGTTCATAGGACTTTCGCATTTTTCACACTCTAGGGATTCGATAAGGAGTGCTGGTGGTGAGGGATATTTAATGCCACCTTTTTTGTCGAGGTTTACTACGGTTTTAATTTCTGGGTAGTTGACCGAAGCAAGGAATGGACCAAACCGACCGGTTCGCTTTTCCATCGCTGATCCATCTTCTGGGCACGCAACATCAACACGCTCTGGAAGCAACGGTCTTCCCTTGCGATCAATCGGTGCTGCATACTTACAGTCTGGGTAACTTGTACACGATAAGAATCTTCCGTTTTTCCCAAAACGATACTCTGTTTTGCTTCCGCAAGTTGGACACTTGTAAATCGCTGGTTTTGTTTCCGCTTTGGCGTGGGGCATTTCTTCGTACGCTGTTTCAAGGCGCTTACTAAACCGACCGTAGAAGTCGTGGAGCATAGCTACCCATTTTGTTTCGCCATTGGCAACATTGTCGAGTCGTTCTTCCAGAGAGCGCGTGTACTCAACCCCCATCAAAATGGGAAACGCTTCGATGAGTTTGTCCGTGACGACTTCACCTAAATCTGTTGGGTGGAACGAACGGTCAATCTTCTCTACGTACTTTCTGTATTGAATGACATCGATAATGGATGCATACGTAGACGGTCGCCCGATACCCTCGGACTCTAATTTTTTGATAAGCGATGCTTCGCTGTACCGAGAAGGTGGCGAAGAAAAATTTTGCTTCGGGGAAATGTCGAAGGGGAAGAGCTCGGTGCCTTCGTTGAGTTCGGGCAAATTTTGCTCTGTGTCAGATGATGGCACACCGCTTGCTTTGTAAAAACCATCAAAGGCAAGTGTTCTGCCACCAACTTTAAAAACAGCACCCGTGTTTTCATCTTCGCGAGCAAAGAATATTTCAGTGCGGTGCCAACGCGCAGCGCTCATCTGGCATGCGACAAAACGTGACCATATCAAACCGTACAAACGTTTTTGATCTTCGTTGGTTGACGCTTTTAGTGTGTCTGGGTGTAGTCCAACATCTGTTGGTCGAATCGCTTCGTGCGCTTCTTGCGCATCTTTATTTGCAGAGGTATAAAATTTTGGTTTGTCTGGAAGGTACGCATCGCCAAATTTATTTCCAATATAGGTGCGAACCATGTTCATCGCATCTCCAGAAATATGCGTCGAATCGGTTCGCATATACGTTATGGAACCATCTTCGTAGAGACCTTGCGCTGCTCGCATTGTTCTTTTAGCACCAAAACCAAGAACTGTAGAAGCGGATGCTTGCAAAGACGATGTAATAAATGGTCCCGGAGGTCGAACAGTACTGTCTTTTTGCTTAATGTCTTTAATTTTGTAAGAGACGTCAGCAGCAATATCGCCTTCAAGAGATATGCAGCGTTTTGCTGGACCTTTGCCCTCTTCGTCTTCGGTAACTGTAATAGATAGGTTGTCCAAACCAACGGCTTTGCCAACTTCAAGTAATCTTGCTTTGTGTGCATCGAGTGTGTTGTCTTGGCAATCTGAAGCACGAGTAACTTTAAATGGTTTACCATTAATTTCGACAAGCGAAGCCTCAAGAGATTTGTTCTCCGCGAGGAATGCGTTCATCTGTTTACGTGTTGGTCCTTTACCACGTTCATCTTTCACTTTAAGAAACGCAGACCACTTCGCGTGCAGTGATTCGGTTGCGCTTGCATCGAGCGTGAATTGACCGACCACGCTCCATGACTCTTCTGGAATATGCGCTTCAATTTCTTTTTCGCGTTCGACAACAATACGAACGGCGACCGATTGCACTCTGCCGGCACTAAGACCACCCGCGACGCGTTTCCAAAGAAGCGGCGAAACCTTGTACCCAACGATACGGTCAAGAATGCGTCTTGCCTGTTGGGCATCGACGTAGTCCATGTTAATGGGGTGTGGATGCTTGAACGCTTCTTCAATTTGTTTTTTTGTAATCGCGTTAAATATGACGCGCTTTGCTTTTGTTGGCTCTACTTTAAGTAGTTCCGCAAGGTGCCAAGCGATAGCTTCTCCCTCGCGGTCAAGGTCGCTGGCAAACCAAACATCTTTGGCGACTTTTGCTGCTTTTTTTAACTCGCTTGCAAGGACAGTTTTTCCCTTGAGTACTTCGTAGGTTGGTTTAAAGTCATGTTCAAGGTCTACACCTGGTACTTCTTGTTTTATTCCCTTGGGCGCCCTTGCAGGAAGATCACGAATATGTCCAACAGAAGAGGTGACAGCATAATCGTCTCCAAGGTACTTGTTAATAGTCCGAGCTTTGGCAGGCGATTCGACAATAACGAGGTGCTTGCCAGTTGCGTCTGGAACAGCATTACGCTTCTTGGTTGTCTTCTTCTTTGAAGTCTTCTTTTTTGTGGTCTTTTTTTTAGCCAAAATATAGGTACCTTGGGACTCTTTACGCCTCATTCCATCGGTCAAGCAGCACGAACGGCTTGCCTAGCGCGAAGCATTGGAACGACTTTTCTGAGATTGTCAAGTCCAAAGCGAAAATTATTTTTTTGCAGAAATATACGTAAGTGCTTCTGTAGCAGCATGTTGAGTACCTTTATTGTCCATGTCAATAAAATGTGCTGTAGGTAAAACTTCGAACTTTCTTAGCCATGTTCGTTGTTGCTTCGCGTATCGCCTCGTCAAAATCTTGATGCGCTCTTTTGCTTCATCTAGGGTGCATTCGCCCCGAAGGTGAGACAGAAGTTGTTTATAGCCAAGTGCTTCTGACGCTTGCGTGCCGAATCTATCCCTCAGAGCGGTCACTTCATCTAGAAATCCCTCGTCGAACATCGTTCGAACACGGGAATTGATACGCCTGTTAATCGTTTTAACGGGCCATTGGAGCCCAATTATCAAGGCGTCTTCCCGTGGCATTGGTTTACCCCACTGGGACTGGAGTGAGGAGAGAGGGTGCCCCGTTGCCTCGCAAACTTCTATAGCACGAACCAATCGGCGCGTATCGTTTATGTGAATTCGCTCAGCGGCTTCCGGGTCAAGTTCGCGCAGTCGTTTTTGCAGTTCTGTATTGGGCAGAGCTTTTAGAGCATCCCGTTTTTCTTGATCACACTCTGGTCCATCGAACATTCCAAACAGCAGGGACTGTACGTAGAGGTTTGTTCCACCGACAACGATGGGCCACTGTCCTCGCCTGCGTATTTCTTCGATGGTTTTTTCTGCTCGTTTTAGCCACGTTTCTACGGTAAATCCATCTTCGCTTGGTTCTACTATGTCTACAAGGTGGTGGACGGCGCTTTTGTGCTCAATCGCTGTGGGCTTTGCCGTTCCTATATTCATGTGCTTGTAGATTTGCATTGAATCAGCACATATACATTCGCCGCCCCCTTCAAGTGCATTTGCAAGGGCAATTGCCAAAGAGGTTTTGCCTCCAGCCGTAGGTCCAAGGATCAAAATAATCGGTCGCATATGCGATATATAATAGTCTCCATGAAACAGACCATTGAACAAATTGATGTTGCCGGTAAACGTGTCCTTATGCGAGTTGATTTTAATGTTCCCACGCAAGATGGTGTAATCAAAGATGACCGTAGGATTCAAATGACCCTACCTAGCATCAAAAGTGTCTTGGACCGAGGCGGGAAACTGACGTTGCTAAGCCACCTTGGCAGACCAAGTGGTACGGGATTTGAAAAAGCATTTTCACTTGCTCCAGTTGCTACACGCCTTGGAGAATTACTTGGACGTACAGTAGTTTGCTCGGACGAGGACAAAACTTCTGACATTGTCCTTGCAGAAAATCTACGCTTTAATTCCGGCGAAAAGTTGGGCGATGCAACGTATGCAAAACAACTTGCAAAAAGATGCGATATCTACTGCAACAATGCATTTGGCACCGCCCATCGAAACCATGCTTCGATGGTAGCAGTACCAGAAGCAATGCAAGGAAAACCGCGGGTTGCTGGATTGTTGCTTGCAAGAGAATTGCAATATCTAGATGACGCAATTGCAAATGCTCAAAAACCATTTATCGCAGTTATTGGTGGCGCAAAAGTATCAGATAAAATGGGTGCGATTGAAAATTTACTCGGCAAGGTCGACTCGATTATTATTGGCGGTGCAATGGCGTATACCTTCCTCGTTGCGCAGGACATTGAGGTTGGCGCGAGCCTCGTCGAGAGCGACCGAATAGAAGACGCGCGTTCGATGATCGCAATCGCTTCAGCAAGTTCGACAGCGTTGCTGCTCCCTAGCGACCACGTTTGTGCGCAAGAGATTGCAGAAGGAACGCAAGTGCACGTTTCGGCTGGCTCAATTCCAGAAGGAATGATGGGTCTTGACATTGGACCTGAAACTGTGGAGTGCTATTCCAACGTAATCCAAAACGCTAAAACGATTGTTTGGAATGGACCGATGGGCGTCTTTGAAATACCACCGTTTGATGCTGGAACAAGGCATATCGCACAGGCAATTGCACAGGCAACTCGCCAAGGCGCTATTTCCATTGTTGGCGGAGGTGACTCTGCAGCCGCGATTTCGGCCTTTGGTTTGGAGGAGGAAATGACCCATATTTCCACAGGAGGGGGTGCAAGCCTACAAATGCTCGAAGGAAAGGGATTTAAGAGTGTTGCAATGCTCGATGATGACGTATGATTGACATAAAGGGTTCAATTCGGACCCTGTGGTACCTAAGGAGCATTACTCATGCGTTTTCGTTTATTTACTGTACTTTGTTTATTTTCGGTTTTAGCCCTCTCGACAAGTGCCTTGGCGCAGATGACCGGAGGAAAAAATAAGGAGTTAAAGGTGGGCTCTGTTGCTCCTGCGATTTCAGCAGAATGGGTTAAAGGTAGTTTCGATCCTTCCCTAGAAACCCCCTACATTGTGGAGTTTTGGGCAACGTGGTGTGCACCATGCAAAAAATCAATTCCGCACCTTACGCACTTGCAACGTGAGTATGAACTTGATGGCATTCAAGTCATTGGGATTTCAATAGACGAGGAACAAGAAAAGGTAGAGCCATTTGTGCAAAAGCAAGGCAGAAAAATGGACTACACCGTTGGCATCGATAACAACAATGCATCCAAGCGAGCTTGGATGGAAGCAGCGAACCGGAAGGGGATTCCTGTAGCATTTATTGTTGACCATAAGGGAGTCATCCAGTTTATTGGTCATCCAATGGATGATAAGTTCGAAAATATACTCAAGAAAGTTATGACAGGTAGGTACGACCAGACTAAACAAAATCAAGCGAAAGATTCAATTGACGCTGCAAAGAAATTCAGGTCATTGAGCAGTTGGTCTGAAGCAGCACGAGCATACGAAAATGCGATTGCAATTGATCAAATCATCTTTGCAGATTTATACTTAGAACTCTTCGAAATGTATTTGGTCAACAAAGGCGATGCTTTTTCGGCGTATGCACTAGCGCAAAAAATAATCTCAGAACGAGGTTCTGAAGACCCCGAACTGCTCACATGGTTGGCAAAAAAAATTGCATCAGACCCAGACATAACAAAGAGCAACCGCAAGATGGACGTTGCAATGCAGGCGGCAACTGCTGCTTTATCGTTCACCGAAAGAAAGGATGACCCGAAATATCTTTCCACGATTGCGATGGTGCACTACAACAACGATGATCTAGAGCAAGCGATACAGTGGCAACGAAGAGCATACCAAGCAGCACGAAGCAAGAAAAAACAGAGTTATAAAATCACACTTGATCGGTATCGCACTCAAATGTCGCACGCATCTACCAGTCAGTGAATTGATGCACGTTCAATCGAAAATGTCACTGCTTACCGCACCACCTGCATTGCCCCTTGTTGCGCCCTCAATTCTGTCCGCAGATTTTGCGAACTTGGGTGATGAGTGCAACGCCGTTATTGCTGCCGGTGCAGACTTGCTCCACCTTGATGTGATGGATGGACTTTTTGTGCCAAATCTCACGATGGGACCTGCGCTTTGCAAGTCTCTTCGCAACGCGTTACCCGATGTGTACCTCGATGTACACCTCATGGTTGATACACCGCTTATGTACGTAGAACCATTTGCAAAGGCAGGTGGGAATCTGTTTACGTGCCACGTTGAAGCTAGCGATGATCCTCTTGCTGTTGCAGCTGCGTGCCACGCTGCTGAAATGGATGCGGGGATAGCGATAAACCCGCCGACCGACGTTGCAGAACTTCTTCCCTTGATTGATGCTTTCGATTTAATATTAGTGATGAGCGTTAATCCGGGGTTCTCTGGGCAGTCATTTATACCTGAAGTACTCTCGAAAGTAGAAGTTGTTTCAGAACATTTGCGCCCAGACCAGCGCCTTCAAATGGACGGTGGTGTTGGACCCGCAACGTGTGAGCGTTGCAAAGATGCGGGCTGCGATGTCCTCGTTGCAGCTTCTGCAATTTTTGGCACAGACGACTACGCAGCGGCAATTACGGGACTTAGGGGTTTTTGACCGATACGACCACTTGCAATGAAGAACCAAGAAAAAACACAACAATGGGCTGATGAAGCGACATCGCCAGCAAGAAAACGCGGTGTTCCTGAAGGGCTCTGGATGCGCTGCGATGCTTGCAGTTCAATACTTTTTCGACGAAGTGTTGAGAATAATCTGGAAGTCTGCCCCGAATGCCAGCGACACTTCCGAGTTTCTGCTGACAGCCGAATAAAACAATTGGTCGATCCTGAAACATTTGAAGCGTTTGATGAGGGGCTTGCACCCCAAGACCCGCTTTCATTTGTTGACTTAAAGTCGTACAAAGATCGCCTAGCAGCCGCCCAAAAGAAAACGAAAAAGAACGATGCAATCCAAACTGGGTATGCATTTATAAAGGGCCGAAAGGTCGTTTTAGGAGTCATGAACTTCGCCTTCCTTGGCGGGTCGATGGGTAGCGTAGTAGGTGAAAAAATCCGAAGAGCAATCGAACGTGCCGCCGATCAAGACTTGCCATTGATTATTGTTGCTGCATCGGGTGGAGCAAGAATGATGGAGTCGGGACTGTCTCTTATGCAAATGGCAAAGACTTCAGCCGCACTCGCACGCTTCGATGACATGGGCGGTCTGTTTATTTCTGTTCTCACCGATCCAACCACGGGTGGCGTAACTGCAAGTTTTGCAATGTTAGGTGACGTCATCCTTGCAGAACCAAAGGCTTTGATTGGTTTCGCAGGTCCAAGAGTAATTCAACAAACTATCAAGCAAGACTTACCAGATGGTTTTCAACGCTCTGAGTTTTTACTCGAGTGTGGTTTCGTCGATTGCGTTGTACCTCGAAGTGAGTTACGAAGCGAAATTTCAAGTTTAATCGATTACGCGGGAAAATAATGAAAACGTGGACGTTGGTCCTGACCGCTCTTGCTTCTGCAGTTTGCACGTTACTCTCAAGTGCACCCTATGGCTTTGGACTTGCTGCAATTGCTGCTCCGCTTTGCCTTCTTGTAATTGCGCTTCGTGCAAAAACAATTCGAAGTGCGCTTTGTTGGATTTTCATATTTCAACTACCGCTCTGGCTTTGGCTCCATAGTTGGGTTGCCGTTGTAGCGTTTGCTGGTTGGTTGGGGTTGGGTTTTTATATGTCTATCTGGGCGCCACTTTTTGTGTTGGCGGTTAGGTATGTACGACCAAAGACGTCAATTTCGATGGTTGTTTACGCTCCAACCCTCTGGGTAGGGCTTGAATGCATTCGTGGAATAGTCTTGTTTGACGGGTATCCGTGGTATTTAGCTGGGACGGGGATTTTGGATTGGCCGATTGTTTCTATCGCTTCCGCTGGCAGCGTATGGTCAGCAAGTTTTCTCGTAGTTGCTCTTTCCGCCGCGCTTGCAAATTTCCGAAGCGTTCGATGTTGGACGTGGGCATCTTTAGTAGTGGTATGCGCATTTTTCTTTATAAAGGGGTTGCCCCTCGAGATGGAGAGTGGCGCAAGCATGAACGTCGCAGTTATTCAGACAAATGTTTCCCAGAGCAATAAAGTTGCTTGGTCGTGGAAAAGTCAGTTGGAAGAAGTATCGCAAGCAATAACCATGACAAAAAAGGCAACTTTGAATCAAGAGGCACAACCTTCGTTACTGATCTGGCCAGAAACGATGCTTCCGGGAAGCGGGTTTGAAGTAAAGAGAAACGATTTCGCACCTTGGGTTGATTCATTTGCGCCGTATTGGGTTTGGCCAGAAAAAATCCTTGAGGTGGCAAGTGAACTCAAAACACCAATTCTCATTGGCACGCAAACGCACATGGCAATAGAAATCGTTGCGCAGGGGCAAACGCTCCATCCTGAAATAACAACGATTTACAATTCTGCAGTTCTTGTAGCACCAAACGGAACTACGGAGCGTTACGACAAAATATTTCTTACGCCTTTTGGCGAGAGAATTCCCTACCTAAGTATTTTTCCTGCATTGCAGGAATGGGTTCGTGATTCATTTGGTGCTGCAATGTTGTTTAATGTAGATGTTGGCGGCGCTCCACACAGATTTACTATGCAATGTGATTCGGATGAAGTTGATACTACAGCAGAGATAACTTTCGCAACGCCCATTTGTTTTGAAGATACGGTGCCCAGCGTGATTCGTGATTTGGTTTGGGTAGACGGAAAACGAGTAGCGGGTGCGCTTATTAACTTGAGTAATGATGGTTGGTTTTCAGATGACGATGGTGCGAGGTTGCAACACGTGAGAGAAGCGCGAATGCGTTGCATTGAAAACAAAACACCGATGGTTCGCGCTGCCAATACAGGTTTGAGTTGCCTCATCGATGCAAGCGGTAGAGTTCAGAAAAGTGCGATGGTGGACGGCAAAATCGCGGTTCGCCAAAAAGCAATCTTGCACGCTACGATTTTTGAAGGCTCTGGAAAACCCTTGAGCAGGTTTGTCGGTGATGCAGTCGCATGGTTATCCTTGATTGGTGGTATTCTGCTTGTACTCAAATCATACTACCTACGGAGTAAAGTATATGAAAAACAAAGTAAAAATCCCGATGAAACACCTAGCGCTTAGTGTAGGTTTCGTAGCGCTTGTTTCGTGTGGACCAGACCCACTAGCAAGGGCAAGCGATGCGCCCTGGAGTTCAAAAGAGAATTCAATTAAGACGTTAAACGAATCGGATGCAAGATCCTCTAAACCGACGCTTGTCGATTCTAAAATTGTGCAAGAAACTGCAACTCGTATTCTGCAATCTTCGTTAAAAGAATCAAACCCGCGGCTTCGCGCGAATGCGATTGAATCTTTGCGGTATGCACCAAGAGAACTCCTCGAGCAAGCGGTGCAAGGCGGGTTGGGCGATGCGAACCGGGGCGTTCGCTTCGTAGCAACAATGCTAATTGGAAAAGAATCACTTTGCGAACTTTCCCTTTTACTCGAACCGCTCCTCCTTGATGAATCGGAATCGGTACAGGCTGCTGCGATGTACTCAATCTATAAATGCGGTGGAAATGTGGACTTGACACCGATTGCGAAAATGCTTCAAAGCGATAATCCTGAGCTACGCGGAAATGCTGCGATGATTGTTGGGCAACTTGGCAACAAGTCTGCAATCGAGATGATTCGTGACGCACTTAAAAATACACCAGAAATGATTACACCAATACGAAGGCGTATTATTAATTTGCAAATGGCTGAAGCGCTGATTCTTCTTGGTGAAAAAGAGGAGTTGGAAGTTGTTCGGGCAGGGGTATTTAGTTCTATCCAAGAGGCTGAGGTGACAGCTCTTGCTTGCCAGATTGCAGGGAACCTGCACGATGT